>NZ_JBLLJM010000019.1:0-29853 GCF_053543495.1 Camelimonas sp. ID_303_24 | reverse complement strand
AAAAAGTTCAAATTCGATGCAGCTCGCCTGCTCACGATGCATTCCGCCTTGCTTTCGATCGATGACATCCCATTGATTACCAACATTTTTCGGCAGTCTTTCCACATGTCGCCCTCTATGTAGCGCCGCGCCGGGAGCGTCGGACGCTGCGATCCAGCGCACCATTCCGCTTGCCCTCGCCCAGGATCAGCCATGTTCATCCTGCTCTTGGCGCCAGTTGCTCCTGGCGTCACGACTTGCTGCCAGAGGTCACAGCCCGGGCTGTGGAGGTGGCGCGCGCCCTCCCCTCAGGCTATCTAGAGCAGGCTATATGCAGAGATTGTCGCGCTCGCCGGACCTGACGGGGCTGGCGGGCCTCTCGGATCTCTCGGGTCTCGCGACGGCGGGGCCACAGGGTATTCGATCGGTTTCGTATTCAATCGGTTTCCGGGCGCTCCAGGTCTTCATCCTGGAGAGCGGCGCCAGGATCCGCGGCAGGGGCAGACTGACACAGGCATGGTGCGCGACAAGCCCGATAACGCAGTAATGGACGCGCCGCAGCGCCGGCTGGCGGAGCGCCTGCACATGGCGCCCGACATAGGCAATGAACCGCCGCTCAATCCCGGCGGCATTTCCGCGCCACGCGTTGACCGGCGCGCCGTCAGCCCGCGCTGGTTTTCGGGCGCGGTTCTGACCGGCGTCAGCGGCGTCGCCCTCATCGGCTCGGCCATTTATGTCTCGCTGGAGAGCGACGCCTCCGTGCTGCGCACGCCAGAAATGGTCAACGCCAGCTATCGCGCCAGCGCGACTCCGGGCGAGGCTCCGGTCGTGTCCACCCGGCGCGCCGACCGCCTCGTGCGCTTCGAAATCACCCCCGGCGCCCGGCAGAACTTCAAATCGCCGATGACCCTGCGCGTGGGCGCCATGGAAGTCATCAAGGTGCGCAACTTCGTTCGCGTCGCCAGTCCGCTGGCCATGTCGACGGGCCAGTACGCAACCGATATTCCGCAGTTCAATCCGCTGCAGATGTTCACCGACAACAGCGCCGAGCCAGAGCGTGAGGCACAGCCGGAGCCAGACGTCGCTGACGCAGAGGTTTCCCTTGTCAAAACCAGCCTGACAGGCACGGAAACCTTTGCATCATCAGAGCTTTCCGAATCAGAGGCGGCTGCCCAGATCCGGCAGCTGCGCACGATGGCGGCGAAGCAACCCGCTGTGAACGCCCCCAGCCTGCCATTGCCGCCCCAGTTGCTGCTGTCGCGCAGTCTGCGCCAGTTCGACAGCGGCGGCGAGGCCGGCGCTGAAGGCGGAGCCTTTGGCCAGGCTTCGGACGCGCCCTTCTCCCGCATTGAAGTGCACGTCATTCCCGAAAACCTGACGGTGCTGCCCAAGGCGACGCTGGACGCCGCCCAGGCTTCTGACGAAGAGCTGGTGACCCTGAAGAAGGACGAGACGCTGGAAACGGCCTTGCGGGCCAGGGGCGCGGACGACGAACAGATACGCAGCATCCTGCGGGCCATCGCCGCGAAGATGCGCATTGGCGCGATTGGCGAAGGCAACCGCCTGCGGATTCTGGTGGCGCCGGCCCCAGCCGCGGCTGGCCAAACCTCAACCCGGCGCCAGATCGTCCGGGTCATGGTGATTGGCGCCAACAAGGTCGAGGCGATCGCCGCCCTCGACGACCGGGGCGCCTTCGTCGCCATTGAGCCCGAGAACGAGACCGCGCAAAACGCGCGCGCCCCCCAGTCCGAGGATGATGACGACAACAGCGACAGCGGCGCGCCACGCCTCTACGCCAGCCTTTACGAAACCGGCCTGAAGAATGGTCTGACACGCGAAATGGTCGCCGACCTGATCCGGATTTTCGCTTACGACTTCGATCTGGAGCGGCATATCTCGGCCGGAGACCGGCTTGAGGTATTTTTCGCCGAGGATGAAGAAGGCGGTTCGCCGGAGATGCTGTTTGCCTCGCTGACGGTCAATGGCGAAACCCGCAGCGTCTATCGCTACCAGGGCCCGGACGGCGCGGTCGAGTACTTTGATCGCGATGGCAAGTCCCTGAAGAAGTTCCTGCTGCGCAAGCCGATTTCGGAAGGCATCCTGCGCTCTGGCTTCGGCATGCGGCACCACCCGATCCTCGGTTACTCGAAGATGCACACCGGCGTTGACTGGGCCAACAAGGTGGGCACGCCCATCCTGGCGGCGGGCGACGGCCTGGTCGCCCAGGCCGGCTGGCACTCCGGCTATGGCCGCCACACGGAGATCCAGCACACCAACGGTTATGTAACGACCTATTCGCACCAGTCGGCCTTCGCCAAGGGCATCAAGCCCGGGGTGCGGGTGCGCCAGGGCCAGGTCATCGGCTATCTGGGCAGCTCCGGCCTGTCGACTGGCCCGCACCTGCACTACGAGGTGCTGATCAACGGCCGCTTCGTCAATCCGATGCGCATCAAGGTGCCGCGCGGCGGCGAGCTTGACGGCGTGGCCCTGGTTGAGTTCCGGCGGCGGCGCCAGCAAACCGACGAGTTGATGGAAAAGGCCGACGGACCGCGCGTCGCTACCGCCACGCCAGCCTCTCAAACCCAGCAACCCTGAGGCGGCGGCCCGCCGGGCAGTTTCAGAAACCGAGCGAAGCGCGCAGTTCCAGCGGCGTCACGCCTTCCGCCCGCAATTGCCGCAGGGGTTTCGAGCCCAGGCTCTTGGCCAGCTTCTCCCCGGTCGCATCGCGGATGAGATCGTGGTGCAGATAGGCAGGCGCCGGAAACCCCCACAGGGTTTGCAGCACCCGGTGGATCGCTGTCGCCGCCTCCAGATCGCGACCGCGCACCACATGGGTGACGCCTTGCAAGGCGTCATCCACCGTGACCGAGACATGATAGCTGGTCGGCGTTTCCTTGCGGGCGACGATAACGTCTCCCCAGGCCAGCGGATCGACGGCAATCATTTGCGCATGAAGCCCGGCGCCCAGCGCCCGCATGGCCAGTTGCGCGCCGCCGGTGAGCGCCATGGCCCGCCGCAGGGCCCCGGCCATGTCGAGCCGCAGGGCGAACGGGCGCCCGGCGCTGTCTGGCGCATCCGCCCGGCAACGGCAGGTTCCCGGGTACAGCAGCGCGCCATCGGGATCGCGCCCCGCCTCCCCCCTGAGCCTTGCCGCGGCGGCGATGTCCGATCGTGAGCAGAAGCAGCGGTAGGTCAGGCCGGCGTCGGTCAGCCGCCCGATGTATTCGCCATAGACGCCGAAGCGATCGCTCTGGCGCAGGGGGGCGCCGTCGAAACGCACGCCAAGCCAGTCCAGATCCTCCAGCATGGCGGCGTTGAACTCCGGCCTGCAACGCGCGACGTCAATATCCTCGATGCGCAACAACAGCGCGCCGCCCAGCTGGCGGGCCAGCCGCTCGTTGAGCAGAACCGAATAGGCGTGCCCCACATGCAGGAAGCCGTTGGGGCTGGGCGCGAAACGCAGCGCCGGGCGGGAGGGCGCCGTCTTCCGCGGCGCGTCGCAATCCCCTGTCACGCGGTTTTCCATCCCCGATCGGTCCCCGTTTGATGTCAGCTCGCGAAGGCAGGGCATTCCGGCAAATCATTCCGGCCGGCCGACGC
This sequence comes from Camelimonas sp. ID_303_24, assembly GCF_053543495.1. Classification (NCBI taxonomy): domain Bacteria; kingdom Pseudomonadati; phylum Pseudomonadota; class Alphaproteobacteria; order Hyphomicrobiales; family Chelatococcaceae; genus Camelimonas; species Camelimonas sp. ID_303_24. The sequence continues at coordinate 26,274 of NZ_JBLLJM010000019.1, read as the reverse complement.
AAGGCAGATGTAGGAGAGCGCCGCGAAAACGCCAACCGGCGCCGCCTCGCCCCGGCCCGGAACAACGCCTGACAACAGGCCCCTGGCCATAACAGCTCTTCACCCGCGCGCCGGATTTTCCTGGATCGCCGCAACGCGGCCCCCTCGCTTGAAAACGCCCTGGCGATGGTCCAGCCTGATGCCCCCCGAAATCCGGGCCGCAACATCCAGGAACGGCGCATGCTGATCGATTCCGAGGCCACCCTTCAGGCCAATCTGCTGGGCCTGCTGTCGCTGGATCCGGTGATGGCTGACATGCACGCGGCCGGCGTCGTTCCGCCGTTGCGCAAACGCGAAGGCGGTTTCAGCGGCCTCATCGCCATCATCATGGCGCAACAATTATCCGTGGCCAGCGCCGCGGCCATCAACGCCCGGCTGCAGGCCGCCATTGCGCCGTTCACGCCGGGACATCTGCTGGCGACGCCGCCAGAAACACTGGTCGCCGCCGGGCTGTCGCAACCCAAGATCAGGGCGGCGATTTCGGCCGCCGAAGCCGCCGCCGACGGCCGGCTGGACTTCGACGCGCTCGCAGGCATGAGCGGCGAGGCGGCGCACGCCGCGCTGGTCGACGTCAAGGGCATTGGTCCGTGGACCGCCGACATCTACCTGCTGTTTTGTCTCGGCCATCCGGATGTGTTTCCCGCTGGCGATCTGGCTCTGCAGGAAGCAGCCCGCCTCGCCCTGCACCTGGATGCCCGACCGGACGAAGCGTTGATGGCGGCGCTGGCCCGGCGCTGGAGCCCGTATCGCGGCGTGGCGGCCTTGATGTTGTGGGCGTTCTACGCCGTTACCCGCGGACGCGAGGGCGTCATCAGCGCGCCTGCCGGGGCGCCTGGCTCAGCTCGCGCCCGGCCGCACCGGGCCTGGCGGCCCCAACGCCGCGCGGCGCTGCCGGCGGACGGCGGCGCGATGCCAGGCCAGGCGGCGTGGGCGGATATTCTCGAAGCCCTGCACGCTACCGATCCGGAAGTACGGCGCGCCGGCGCAGCGGGGCTCAGCGGCGCTCTCAACGGCGCCTTCGACAGCAACCATGCCGGCGCGCTGGCCGGGCGGATTGCCGTCGAGCCCGAGCCGGCGCTCCGCCGGGCGTTGATGCGGACGGCGGCGCGACTGTCCGGCGATACGGCCAGCGCCAGCCGGCTGTTCGGGCCGCTGGCGCGCATCGCCACAGGCCAGAACGGCGATCAGCTTCCGGACCGGCTGGCGGCGCTCGGCGCTCTTGAAACCCTGGCGCAGCGGCGCCCGGAACTGGGGCCGCGCTGGCGGCGCCTGCTTGCCAGCCTTGATGCCGGCGGATCCAGCCGGCTGCAGCAATTTCTGGCAAGGCGGCGCTGACCCCTGGTCGGGAAGAGACTGGCAAAAGCTCGGCAAAAAAGATCACGAAGCAGCTGGGGCATCCGCCGCCAGCAAGGCGCCATCACCGGGTGGCGCCTGTCCCTGCGGGCAAAACCGGCGTCATCGAGGCCGGCAGCCCCACGTCCGCCACCTGCTGCATCTTGCCGCGCCCCGCTGCCTGCCGCCCGTCTGCGCCCTCTGACGGCCGGCTACCCGGCGGCCCTTTCTGTCGCCGCTTCAGGTTGCGAAGACGCGTGAAGCCTGTTCGGCGCCCGGGTTTGCCGGGATGCAGCGGTCGTGGCGTCATGCCCGTCATCATGGGCCTCGTCATGGGCGCGCCGTGGCGCGGCGCCATTTTTGCCTTGTGAATCGGGCTTAACCTGCTGGGCGCCAGACCGGCGCTCCGGTAACGCCAGGGGAGATGCTTCATGGCTCTGCGGTTTGATGACGTTTCGGCGAACTGCCCCCGCCTGATGCCCGAGGGCAATCCGGTGCGCCGGCTGGTGGTTCTGCTCCATGGCGTTGCCTCCGACGCCAGCCAGCTGTTCCGCCTGGCGCAGGACTGGCGGCGCCTGCTGCCGGACACCGCTTTTGTCGCCCCCAATGGTCCGCAGCCCTGCCCGGACGCTGATGGCTCGCGGCAGTGGTTTCCCCTGCCATCATTCGAGCCCGCCGTGCGGCGGGCGGGCGTCGCCGCCGCCGCGCCGGCGCTGGACGCCTGGCTGGACCAGGAGCGGGATCGCCACCAGTTGCGCGACGCCGACATCGCCCTGGTCGGCTTCAGCCAGGGAGCGCTGATGGCGCTCGCTGTCGGACTGCGCCGCTCCCGCCCCATCGCCGCCATCGTCAGCTTTTCCGGCATTCTCGTGGACGCCGACCAGCCGGAGGCCCGGCGATTGCCGGGCGACATCGCCAGCCGCCCGCCGGTGTTGCTGGTGCACGGGGCCGACGACAAGGTGATCCCGCCCGAGGCGCTGGAACTGACAGCCCGGGTGCTGACGGCCGCCGGCGTGCCGCATCAGCGCCAGGTGCTGAAAGGCGTCGGTCATGCGCCAGGCGCACGCGGCGTCATTTCCGCCGGCCGCTTTCTGGCCCGGGCTTTCGGCTTGCCGGAGCGTCCCCCAGGCCGCCGGCAGGCAGGATAAAGGCCGCCGGCAGGCAGGATAAAAGTCGCCGGCAGGCAGGATTGAACCGCCGGCGGGCAAGGCGAGAAGCCGCCGGCGGGCGGGATCAGAGACGTTGGCAGGCTGGACAAGAGCCGCTGGCGGAGTGCGCGCGCAAACGCCGCGCGGGTTGCAAGGTCCGGCTGGCTACAGCCCGCGCGCCGTTTTCACGGCGCTGTCGGCGGCGGCGCGCAGCAGCGCCCCGTCGCCGGAAACAGCGATGAACGCGAAACCAGCCTGCGCCAGGGCGCGGGCCCGCTCCGGCGTCACCGCATAAACACACGGCGTCTTGCCCGCCGCCCGGCACCGGGCGACCACATGGGCCAGCGCCTGCTCAACCTCGGCCGACTGCGGATCCATCAACGCGCCGCCAGAGAGGGCAATCGACAGGTCCGCCGGCCCGACGAACACGCCGTCGACGCCGTCCACCGCCAGGATGTCGTCGAGCGCCGCCAGCGCCTCGCGCGTCTCCACCATGGCGAAGGCCGGCAGCAGGCTGTTGGCGCGGGCGAGGTAGCCGGCATTGTCGAGGCCACTGAAGAACCGTGATTCGCCCGGGCCCCAGCTGCGCCCGCCAACCGGCGGAAACTTGCAGAACGACGCCAGCGCCCGCGCGTCGGCGGCGCTGTTGATCATCGGCGCGATGATGGCGGACAGGCCGGCGTCGAGCAGCCGCGACGCCGTGGCGAATTCACCAACCGGAATGCGCGCCACGGCAGGCTTGCCGGCGGCCAAAACCAGCGGCGCGGCCCGCGTCACGGCGGCAAAATCAATGGCGCCGTGCTGCATGTCGAAGGTTACGGCGTCAAAACCGGAGCGGGCAAGGGTCGTGGCGATTTGCGGCTCGCCCATGCCGATCCATGCGGAAAACAGCGGACCGCCGCCGCGCAAACCGTCGATGAAAGCCTGGTAAACCGACATGCCGCGCTCCGCTCCGCCTTGTTGACGATGGCCGCTGGTCAGCCCAGCGGGAAACCGACGGCGCGCTCCAGTTCAGCCAGCGCCACCGCCGGATCGATCACCTTGATGGTGGTCATGCCGAGTTCACGAGCCGGCTTCAGATTGACGCCGAGGTCGTCGAGATAGACGCAGCGGGCCGGATCGACGTCAAGCCGGTCGGTCATCATGGTGTAGATGCGCGGGTCGGGCTTGCGCATGCCGAGTTTGGCGCTCTCGATGACCTCATGGAACAGCGCCATGACGTCGGCCTTGTAGACGGACTTGGGATTGTCGGTGGCGCTGACCACCAGATTGTTGGTGATGCAGCCGGTCTTCATGCGCGCCGAAATGCGGCGCAGCGCCTCGACCATTTCCGGCCGGATGTCGCCGCCAAGCAGCTCGAACATGTCGCGGCCAGGCACTTCATGGCCAAGCGCCCTGCTCTCCTCGGCGAACAGACGATCGAAGGTGTCATTGTCGATTTCGTTGCGCTCGACCTTGGCCCAGGCGTTGTCGAGATGGTTGGCCGCGTTGACGCCGCGCAGGAAGTCCTTCGGCAGGCCCCGCTCCGCCTCGTAACGGTTGAACGCCTCGAACGGGCTGGAAGAGATAACGCCGCCAAAATCCCAGATAACTGCTTCGATCACGCCTGTTTCCTCCTTGAACGGTCCAGCCGTCTGGCCGCCCGATCACCGCCGGTTTTCACGGCGTTGTAGAATGCAATCACGGCGTGGGGAAGTGCGGCCGCCGGGGAACTCCGGTCATGACGCCGGACGGACGGCCACAAAACGGTGAGGGGCGGCTCCCTGCGGCCGCGCTCGCGCGAAGCCCGGGTTTTGCTGAAGCACTGGTCCTTGCGGCAACCCGGCCCCGCCCCGACCCCCGGAGCCACGCGCTGTTCAGCTCTGGGGCGCCGTGTTCAGATAAATCTGGCGGCGCTGGTTGGCCGTGGGGTTTTTGTAGGCGACGCATTCGCCAAAATAGAAGCTGTCCGGACGCAGGCTGGAGGGGTCAGCGCAAATGCGCGCCAGCTGCTGCGCGCGCGTTTCCGGCGCCTTGGTCTGGCAGGCGCCCAGCAACAGGGCCGTACCAGCGATCGCAACCGCCCCCGCCATGCGCACCGCCACGACCGCGCGACGTTTGACCAGATTCATGATGTTCTCCCGTCAGGCGCCTTCCCGCAAAGTGAACGCCACCTTGCGCCAGGAAGGCGCGCCAATTCAGATGGATGGATTATTCCAGCGCCAGGACGCCGTCTCCGTCCCGGCGCAGTCCGCAACTGGCTGGCCAGCGACAGGCCGCGCCAGCGCCAGAATTTTTCAGCGCGCGGTTGCGGCCTTCGCCGCGGTCGCGGCGGCCTGGTCAAGCGCACAATCCGGCTTCGCCGCGCCAGAGGCGCGCGCCGCAGCGATCTCCTTTTTGGCTTCCGCCAGTTGCGCCACGAAATCCGGATTGGCGTGCAATTGCGCCACCGCCGCCGCGCCGACCAGACGACCGGCATTGACATCGCTTTGCCAGTGATAGCCGCAGATCACCCGGCTCTGGCCGAAATCATAGCCGCGCTGGATGATGGCGTTGGCCTCTGACGGCAACGCCTCGGCCAGGATCAGCGCCCAGGCCCAGCCGAAGGCCGCGTGGCCGGACGGGTAGGAGCCATCCTTGCGCAGCCGCTCTTCATGGTCCGCGAAGCAGGTGCCGTTGTCGTTGACCGCCACATAAGGGCGCTGACGGTTGTAGTTGTTCTTGGCCTTGTAGGTCGCCAGCCCGGCGTCGGTCAGCGTGCGCCGCAGCAGCATGTTGAGATGCGGCGTGGTCTTTTCACTGATCTCGACGCCAATGGCGCAGGAGAACGCATCGACGGCGCGGGGGAAACTGTAGACAGCGTCGCGCGCCGCCACCCGGGCTCGCGGCGTGTCCCGCTGTTTCAGCGCCGCGATCCGCGCCGCCTCATCCCGCGCCTGCTGCGCCGAGCCGGCTTCCGGCGGCGGCCCGAGCAGCGCCAGACTGTCGATTGCCTCCTCACGCGGCAGATAGCCGGGCAAAAGGCCTGGCCGCAGCTCTTTCAGATCCGCCGGATTGGTCGTCGGGGGGGCTTTCGCCGCGCCGGCGTCGCCAGCCGCCGCGCCACCCGGGCCAGCGACAACGGCCAGCAGGCATATGACGCCCGCCAGAACCACGGATGATCTGCCCATTTGTGCTTCCCCCAACACCCTGCTTTTCGCGAACGTGCGGAGCGGCGCGGCGTCTGTCAACTGACGTTTGCGGGCCGGATGGCCAGGACCCGGATCCGACGCTGCTCTCCTCAGGAGCCGCCGCCGGAGCCGCCCGCGCGAAGCGCGCGTCAGGCGACGCCACGCCACCAGCAGGCGCCCCGGGCCGCATCACGGAATATCGCCCCGCCACCGCTGGAGCCTGGCCCGCTCCACCTCGCGTCACGCCGCGCGCGAAGCCCGGTCGATGGGCATGCGATAGCCCAGCGCCTCGGCCACCTGGGCGCGCCCCACCTGACGTTCGCCGGCCAGGTCGGCCAGCGTGCGCGCCACCCGCAGCACGCGATGCCAGGCGCGGGCCGACAATTGCATGCTCTCGGCGGCGGCCCGCAACAGGCGGGCGCCGTCGCTGTCAGGAGCGGCGATGTCCGGCAGCATCGCCGCCGGGCAGGTGGCGTTCAGCAGGTCTGGCGCGCCAAGCGCCGTGAAGCGGCGGCGTTGCACGGCGCGCGCCGCCAGCACCCGTTTGCGCGCCTCCGCCGAGCTTTCGCCAGGCTGCGACTGCTCCAGCGCCGTCATCAGATCGGCCGCGCTCACCGCCGGCGTTTCGATCACCAGGTCGATGCGGTCAAGCAACGGCCCGGACAGACGCGCCTGATATTGCGCCATGCAGCGCTCGTTCGGCCCGCGCCGGCAGGCGTAACCGGGCTCGGCTCCGCGCCCGCAACGGCACGGGTTCATCGCCGCCACCAGCTGGAAGCGGGCCGGGTAGGTCACCCGGTGATTGGCCCGCGCCACCATCACCTCGCCGTTCTCGAGCGGCTGGCGCAGGCTGTCCAGCGCCTGGGGGCTGAACTCGGGCAGTTCATCGAGAAACAGCACGCCATTGTGCGCCAGCGAAATCTCGCCTGGACGCGCATTGACGCCGCCGCCCACCAGCGCCGCCATCGAAGCTGAATGGTGCGGCGCGCGGAACGGCCGCCGGTCGGTCAGCGCCCCGGTTTCCAGCAGGCCGGCCACCGAATGCACCATGGAAATGTCGAGCAGCTCGCGCGGCGACAGCGGCGGCAGGATCGACGGCAGCCGCTGCGCCAGCATCGACTTCCCGGCCCCCGGCGGCCCGCTCATCAGCAAATTGTGGCCGCCCGACGCCGCCACCTCGAGCGCCCGCCGGCCAAGCTCCTGGCCGCGCACGTCGGCGAGGTCGGGCAGCGCCGCCTCCTCCTGGCGCAGGGCGGCGGCGGGCCGCGACAGCACCTGGCTTCCCTGAAAATGGCTGGTGATGCGCAGCAGCGATTCCGGCGCGAGAATCTCCAGTTCCTCGCCCGCCCAGGCCGCCTCGGCGCCACAGGCCGCCGGGCAGATCAATCCATGCCCCTGGGCAACGGCCGCCATCGCCGCCGGCAGCACGCCAGCCACCCGCCGGATCGACCCGTCAAGCGACAGTTCGCCCAACACCGTGAAGCCGTCGAGGGCGTCGGAAGGCAACGCGCCGATCGCCGCCATCACCGCCAAAGCGATGGGCAGATCGTAGTGCGACCCCTCCTTCGGCAGATCGGCCGGAGCCAGATTGACGGTGATGCGTTTGGCCGGCAGCGCCAGCCCGGCCGCCAGCAAGGCGGCGCGCACCCGCTCGCGCGATTCAGCCACCGCCTTGTCGCCCAGTCCAACAATGGCGAACGCGACGGCCCCGCTGGAAATCTGCACCTGAACGTCAACGGGCCGCGCCTCAATGCCAGAGAAGGCCACCGTTGCAACATGCGTCGCCATGCGCGCTCCGTCCCGCCGCCAGAGCGGCCCTGTCAAACGGAGGAATACTGACAGCGAATGCAGTCACCTTCAAGAACAGATAAAGCATATCGAAATTTGACTTTCGTCAGCCAGACAAATCAAAGCAATTCACCCGCGCCACGCCCCTGATCTGGAGCTATTCCGCCGGACCCTGCTGCACGGTCGCCGGGTCCATCCAGACGATTTCCCAGACATGGCCATCGGGATCCGCGAATGTGCGCTGGAACATGAAACCGAGATCCTGCGCCGGCATGACGTCGGCTTTCCCGCCGGCGCCCGCAGCCTTGCGCGCCAGATCGTCAACCTCTTCGCGACTGTCCGCAGACAGGGCGATCAGCATCGCCGTGTGCTGACGCGCATCGGCGATGGGGCGCGGCGCGAAACCGCGAAATTTTTCGTGGGTGAGCAGCATGACGAAAATGGCGTCGGAGAACACCATGCAGGAGGCGGTTTCATCACTGAACTGCATGTTCTGCCCGGCGCCGACCGCCTTGTAGAAAGCCGTGGCTGCGGGCAGGTCCCGCACGGGCAGATTGATGAAAATCATGCGCGACATGTCTGATCCTCCCGGATTTTTCTGAAAGATCACGGTAACATGGCGCGGCGGCGCGATGGATCACAACAGGATCAGCGGCGCGGGCGCCGGGGCGTCCAGATCCGGATTGAAGCCCGGATTGAAGTCCAGCCCCAGGTTTGGGTCCAGGACCATGCCCAGGCATCGGAGCGGGCCCGGGCAACATGTCGCATCCGTTGGCGGATCGGGCGTTCGCGCGTCCGGCGCAGCGGTTGCCCAATCCGCGCCGCCGGACCATCCGCAATTCTACCTGCCAAACGCTTGACCAACGCATGTGGAGGGCATTAGAGCGAGAGCCGTCCCGATTGAATTCGGAACGCCCGTTCCATGTCTGCGCGACTTTCCCGTCCCCCGGCATGGTCATGGCCTGACCAGGATATGGCCTGTTCAGGATCGTGCCAGGGCGTCTGACGCCGGAGACCGGGCCCCGCCCTGCTCCGCCAGGTTTCTCGTGTGGTCGCCAGACATGCGCTGCGCCACGGTTTGGGAGGTATATGCCTTGAAGCTCGATTCATCTGTCTCCGCAGTCGTCACCGGCGGCGCTTCCGGTCTTGGCGCGGCAACCGCCCGCGCGCTTGCCGCCCAGGGCGTCAAGGTCGCCCTCTTCGACTTCAACGAAGAGAAGGGCGAAGCCCTCGCCAAGGAAATCGGCGGCATCTTCTGCAAGGTCGACGTGACCAATGAAGAGCTGGTTGACGCCGGCTTCGCGAAGGCCCGCGCCGCCCATGGCCAGGAGCGCATCCTGGTGAACTGCGCCGGCACCGGCAACGCCATCAAGACCGCTGGCCGCGACAAGAAGACCGGCGAAGCCACGCACTTCCCGCTCGACGCCTTCAACCGCATCATCCAGATCAATCTGGTCGGCACCTTCCGCTGCATCGCCAAGTCGGCGCAGGGCATGCTGTCGCTGGACGCCCTGGAGCACGGCGAGCGCGGCGCGATCGTCAACACCGCTTCGGTGGCTGCTGAAGACGGCCAGATGGGCCAGGTGGCTTACTCCGCTTCGAAGGCTGGCGTTGTTGGCATGACCCTGCCGATCGCCCGCGACCTGATGAGCGAAGGCATCCGCGTCAACACCATCCTGCCGGGCATCTTCAACACCCCGCTGCTGCAGGGCGCTCCCGAGAACGTCAAGGCCGCCCTGTCGGCTTCGGTGCCGTTCCCGAAGCGTCTCGGCGCTCCGGAAGAGTACGCGCAGCTGGCGCTGACCATGATCACCAACGGCTACTTCAACGGCGAAGACGTCCGTCTCGACGGCGCCATCCGCATGGCTCCGCGCTGATCGCTTCAGCCGCGCGCACCTGAATTTGAAGCCGGCGGGAAACCGCCGGCTTTTTTTTGCGCGCTCCAGTTCTTGCGCGCGCCTGCTGCGGCCGGCGCATGTTCCGGCCGCAACCTTTGCGTGAGGACGCCTGGCGGATCAGCCGTTGTAGCTCAGCTTCAGGCCCGGGCGCGGCCAGCGGCATTTGTACAGCTTGCCGGTGGACGAGGCGGTGATCCAGGCGTCGCGCATGTCGGCGCCGCCGAAGCAGATGTTGGTGGTCAGCACGTCCGGCACGGCGATGTGGTCATGGGAGCCGTCGGCCGGATTGAAGATGGTGACGCCGCCGTTGGCGATGGTCGCCACGCAGACGCGCCCGTCCGCCTCAATGGCGAGACTGTCGAGCAGCTGGTAGCCAGGCAGCGGCCCCATCACGCCATGCTGGGCGTAACGGTCGGTCGATGTCGCCACCTGACCAGGCCCGGTGATGGCGAAGCTCCAGACGCGCGAGGTGCGGGTTTCGGCCACGTGCACCGTCTTGCCGTCCGGCGACAGGCCAACGCCATTCGGCGTCAGCAGGCCGCTGCGCGCCTTGACGATCAGCGATCCGTCGGCCTTCGCGTAGTAGAGATGGCCGAGGTCCATGCGCTCGTCGTCATGCTTGCCGAGGTCGGTGAACCAGAAGCCGCCCTCGCGGTCGAACACCAGATCGTTCGGCCCGCGCAATTTGCGGCCGCCGCCTTCCGTATACAGCGTGGTGAATTTTCCGGTCGCCAGATCGACGCGCTGGATCGAGCCGCCAGCGTAATCGGCGGGCTGGGTGTGCGGCGCCAGGGTGCCGTCCGGACGCTCCACCCAGTTGAAGCCGCCATTGTTGGTGACGTAGACGGCGCCGTCGGGGCCGATCGCCGCGCCATTGGGGCCGCCGCCAAGTTCGGCGATCACAGTGGCCTTGCCGTCCGGCGTCACGCGGGTCAGCGTTTTGCGGCGAATTTCGACGAGAATGACCGACCCGTCCGCCATGGCGACCGGCCCTTCCGGAAACTCCAGCCCATCCGTGACGAGTTCAAGCTCAACCTTGCTCACTGGCGACATCTCCCTTTTGAGCGAATATTCATTTGCGCCGAACCGGCGTTTCGCCCTGTCATTCTGATTTCATGCGCCTTCTTCAGCCAACGCGCATCGGCTCGCCAGAAAGCGCCGGGCCCGCCGGCAGATTCGGTCCGGCGGCCCCGATGCACTCTGGCGCCATTGCGCCGCCGCGTCAGCCTCCGCAAAAGCGTGGCGGTCATTCCATCCGCGGGCGCCAGGCGTGCGGCGGGCGCGTCATATAAAGAATTCTTTATGTGTTGATTGCGGATCGGCGCCCACGGTGTTAAAGGAAGCGCCGATCATGGGCGTCGTCGCGCCCGTCCAGGCCCCTCCAGGATATTCCGGGAACCCCACATGTCGCAGACCACCCACGATTACATCGTCAAGGACATCTCGCTGGCCGACTGGGGCCGCAAGGAAATCAACATCGCCGAAAGCGAGATGCCCGGCCTGATGGCGACCCGCGAGGAGTATGGCCCGTCGCAGCCGCTGAAGGGCGCGCGCATTGCCGGCTCGCTGCACATGACCATCCAGACCGCCGTGCTGATCGAGACGCTGAAGGCCCTTGGCGCCGACGTGCGCTGGGTGTCGTGCAACATCTATTCGACCCAGGATCACGCAGCCGCCGCCATCGCCGCCGCCGGCACGCCGGTGTTCGCCATCAAGGGCGAGTCGCTGACCGATTACTGGGACTACACCCGCAAGCTGTTCGAGTGGCATGGCGGCGGCGTGCCGAACATGATCCTCGATGACGGCGGCGACGCCACCATGTTCGTGCACCTCGGCCTGCGCGCCGAGAACGGCGACGTCGCCTTCCTCGACAAGGCCGGCTCGGAAGAAGAAGAGATCCTCTTCGCTTTGCTGAAGAAGACCCTGGCCGAGAAGCCGAAGGGCTGGTTCGCCGAGGTGGCGAAGGCGATCAAGGGCGTGTCGGAAGAAACCACCACCGGCGTGCATCGCCTGTACCAGATGGCCAGGGACGGCTCCCTGCTGTTCCCGGCCATCAACGTCAACGACAGCGTCACCAAGTCGAAGTTCGACAATCTCTATGGCTGCCGCGAGTCGCTGGTCGACGGCATCCGTCGCGGCACCGACGTGATGATGTCGGGCAAGGTGGCGTTCGTGGCCGGCTTCGGCGACGTGGGCAAGGGCTCCGCCGCCTCGCTGCGCCAGGCCGGCGCCCGCGTCATCGTCTCGGAAGTCGATCCGATCTGCGCCCTGCAGGCGGCGATGGAAGGCTATGAAGTGACGACGATCGAGGACGCGCTGCCGCGCGCCGACATCTATGTCACCGCCACCGGCAACAAGGACATCATCACCGTCGACCACATGCGCCGCATGAAGGACCGGGCGATCGTCTGCAACATCGGCCACTTCGACAACGAGATCCAGATCGCCGGCCTGAAGAACCTGAAGTGGCACAATATCAAGCCGCAGGTCGACGAGATCGAATTCGCCGACGGCAAGCGCATCATCCTGCTGTCGGAAGGCCGCCTGGTGAACCTGGGCAACGCCACCGGCCATCCTTCCTTCGTGATGTCGGCGTCGTTCACCAACCAGACCCTGGCGCAGATCGAACTGTTCACCCGCGAGGGCCAGTACGAGAAGAAGGTCTACACGCTGCCCAAGCACCTCGATGAGAAGGTGGCGCGCCTGCACCTCGCCAAGATCGGCGTGAAGCTCACCGAACTGAGCCCCGAGCAGGCCGCCTATATCGGCGTGACCGTGGAAGGCCCCTACAAGGCCGATCACTACCGCTACTGAGACTGCGGCGCTACTGGGACCACGGCGCTTGCCGGCGGAGCGACGCGGCTTCGCTGGCAGCCCCGCGTGGTTTGAGGGCGATGCAGCCGCGTTCCGCCCCGGGATGGACGGAGCGGCCCCGCGCTCCCGCATGCGGGCACATATCTGCGCGACGCCGGCGGGAAAACTCCCGCCGGCGTTTTTGCTGGCGGCTTGCCTCGCGACAACCGGCTTCGCTATGACGGGGCGCCAAGTCGGGGGTCGCCAAGTCAGGGTTCGCCATGCCAGTTCGATCCGGCCACAACCAGGCCAGACCGGCGCTGGCGTTTGCGCCATGTCTTTGTCGCGCCCCAGGTCATGGCTCCAGGTCCTGGCCCACGGTCGTGACGCATGTTCCCGCCATGAGGCAGTATCTGCTTCGCGCGGGACGGTCATGACGACTGATTCGGGCCTGCCAGCGCTTCGCGCTTGCGGCGTATGCAAGCCAGTTCGCGGGACCTCGCCCGCCCATGTTTGGGGAGACACACGGGGATGACCGGCCCGCGCCACGGCAGACGCAAGCGCCAGAACATGCCAGGCCCCGTCCAGGATAAGGCAGGCCCCGTCCAGGATAAGGCAGGCCCCGTCCAGGACAAGGCAGGCCCCGTCCAGGACAAGGCAGGCTCCGGCCAGGACAAGACAGGCCCCGTCGCGCCCGCTGTCCTGGGCATGGCCGCGCTGGTCTTGCCGCTTGCGTGGCTACTTGCCGGGCTCCTTGCCTGGCCCGCGCCAGCGCTGGCGGCGGAGCCCCTGGCGGCCGGCCTTGCTGATCCGGCGCGGCTTGGCCTGGTGGTGCTGGTGGTTGGCCTCGCCTTGTGCCTCGCGGTCACCGCCTGGTTTCACCGCGCCATGCGCAACCGCTGGCGCGACCGCATGCGCGCCATGGAGCATGAGCTGCGTCATGCCCGCCTCGCCAACGCCCAGGCTGACGTCTTCATGGCCAGTGAGCCCCAGGCCCTGGTGTCATGGCCGACGCCGGACGGCCAGCCGCTGATCGAGAGCGACGGCCAGTTCGCCGCCTTCAACACCCCGCCAGGCCGGATTCTTGCCTTCGGCTCGTGGCTTGGCCCTTCCGACGCCCAGGCCATGGAGCAGGCGCTGGCGCGGCTGCGGGACACCGGCGCGCCCCTGTCGCTGATGCTGCGCGCTGATGAACGCTTCATTTCCGCTGAAGGCCGCATCGTCGCCGGCGCGCCGTCGCTGCGCCTGCGCGAGATCACCGGCGAGCGCGGCGCCCGGGCAAAGCTGGAGGACCAGCTCGCAGCGACCGACGGCGAACTCGGCGCCGTGCGCGACATGCTCGATGAAATTCCCCAGCCGGTGTGGGTGCGCGACCGCGACGAACGCCTGGTCTGGTCCAACGCCGCCTATGTGCGGGCGGTTGAGGCGGCCGACGTCGCGATGGTGACCCGCGACGGCCTTGAGCTGCTTGACCAGAATTCCCGCGCCGACGCCCGCCGCCAGCGCGCCCAGGGCGCTCCCTGGCAAGCCCGGGTTCCCGCCGTCATCGCCGGCGACCGCCGCATCATGGAGATCGTCGAGACGCCTGGCGTCTCCGGCAGCGCCGGCATCGCCACCGACGTCTCGGAACTGGCGCGCCTGCGCGACGATTTCGCCCGCCAGACCGAGGCGCACGCCCGCACCCTCGACCAGTTGCCAACCGGCGTGGCGATTTTCGACGGCAGCCGGCGGCTGATCTTCCACAACGCCGCCTACCGCCTGCTGTGGACCCTCGACCAGGACTGGCTGGAAAGCGGCCCCAGCGACGGCGACATTCTCGAACGGCTGCGCGTCTGGCGGCGATTGCCGGAGGAGGCGGACTTCCGGCAATGGAAAGCCCGGATTCTCGCCGGCTACACCACCGTGGAGCCGCACGAGCACTGGTGGCACCTGCCCGATGGGCGCACCATCCGCGTGGTGATCAACCCCAATCCGCAGGGCGGCGTCACCTATCTCTACGACGACGTCAGCGAGCGCTTCCAGCTGGAGTCCCGCTACAACGGCCTGCTGGGCGTCCAGGGCGAAACCCTCGACACCCTGCGCGAGGGCGTGGCGGTGTTCGGCCCGGACGGGCGCCTGCGCCTGTCCAATCCGGCTTTCGCCGCCCTGTGGCGCATCCCGCTGGAAGTGGTCTCATCCGAGCCGCATATCGACGAGGTGGTCGCGCGGGCCCGCAAGACGGCTGGCGACGACGCCAACTGGATGATGCTGCGCGACGCCGTCGTCGGCCTGGAAGACCGCACCGGCGGCGCCTGCCGCATGGAGGGCCGCGCCGACGCCGACGCCGTCCTCGTGGTTGACTGCCGCATCGCCCCGCTGCCGGATGGCTCGACGCTGATTACCTTCACCAATGTCAGCGATTCGGTGCGCATGGAGCGCGCCCTGACCGAACGCAACGAGGCGCTGCTGAAGGCATCCCAGTTGCGCGACGACTTCGTGCACCACGTATCTTATGAATTGCGCTCGCCGCTGACCAACATCATCGGCTTCGTCGAGATGCTGGGCAACGGCATGATCGGCCCGCTCAATGATCGCCAGCGCGAATACGCCGATCACATCCTGCGCTCGTCCACGGCGCTGAACGCCATCATCGACGACATTCTCGACCTTGCCACCATCGACAATGGCGAACTGGCGCTGACGCGCGAACTGGTCGACGTGCGCGCCACCATTGCCGCCGCCACGCGCGGCGTCGAGGACCGGCTCGCCGAAGCCTCCATCGCCCTGCACGTCGAGGCCCCGCCGGAAACGCCTGGCTTTGTCGCCGACAGCAAGCGCCTGCGCCAGGTGCTGTTCAACCTGCTCTCCAACGCCATCAGCTTCTCGGAACGCCACCGCAATATCTGGCTGAAGGTGCGCCTGGAGGGCGGCGACATCCGCTTCGACGTCATCGACGAGGGCCATGGCATCCCGGCCGACGTCATCGACAAGGTGTTCGAGCGGTTTGAAAGCCACGCGCCGGACGCCCGCCGGCGCGGCGTCGGCCTCGGCCTCTCCATGGTCCGGTCCATCGTTGAACTGCATGGCGGCCGCGTCGAGATCACCTCGCAACCTGGCGTCGGCACCCATGTGAGCTGTTTCCTGCCGGCCTGCCCGCCGGAAAGTCCGAAGCCTGCGCCGCAGCCGCCGCCTGCACTGGCGGCGCCTCTGCCGCCCGCGCCGTCTGGGGAGGCGCCCCCTGCGACCAGCACAACACTGGCGAAGCCTTCACCTGATTGATATGACATGACAAACCGTCGCCATGGCTGCGTCCGGCCCGCCTTGTACGCGCGTCAGGAGAGGCGCGGGCCTTCATGGCCGAAGGAGCCTGGCCGGGAAGGAACTGGAAACCTTCCCGGCGCTATTCTGTCGCCAGACAGACTGACTGACTGACATGTGACAGGCTGCGGCGCTCCGGAACAGGGAGGGGCTGGCCGCCAGCCTCTCAGGAAACCGGATAGACCGTGTCGCTGACCTCCGCGCCAACCCACGCGTCCCCAGACGCCTCCGCCGCCCGGGATCTTCCCGCAACCGCGGCGCCCGCCACCCCCTTGCAGACGGTGATCCATTCCGCCCGGCCAGGCCCACGCGCCAACCGGCGCGCCCACGCCGCCGACGCCGGTCGACATGGCGCCCAGGGCCCCTACATCATCACGTGGACCGTCGACCTGCCCGACGAAGCGGCGACCCGGCATCTGGCGCTGATCCTGTCGGAAACCCTGAAGCCGGGCGATATGATCACCCTTTCCGGCGATCTGGGCGCCGGCAAATCCACCCTGGCGCGCGCCCTGCTGCGCATTCTCGCCAACGATCCGGAGCTGGAGGCGCCAAGCCCCACCTTCACCCTGATCCAGGAATACGAAACGCCGTTCGGCGAGGTGGCCCACGCCGACCTGTATCGCCTCTCGGGCGTTGATGACCTGGTCGAGCTTGGCTGGGAGGAAATCACCCGCCACGCGCTGACCATGGTCGAATGGCCCGATCGCGCCGGCGACATGCTGTCGCCAGACCGGCTGGACGTGCTGTTGCAGATGGACCCGGCCGGCGCCGAGGGCAGCCGCGTCGCCGTGCTCACCGGCCACGGCAAATGGGCCGGCCGCCTGGCCATGACGCGGGCCATCCGCACCGTGTTCCAGAAGGCGGGCTGGGACAAGGCGCGCCGCACGTTCCTTCAGGGCGATGCCTCCAGCCGATCCTACGAGCGCCTGATCCGCCCCAATGGCCAGACCGCCGTGCTGATGGTGTCGCCGCGCCAGCCGGACGGCCCGCCGATCCGTCGCGGCAAGCCGTATAGCGCCATCGCCCATCTGGCTGAATCGGTGCACGCCTTCGTCGCCATGGCCAATGGCCTGCGCTCCCTGTCGATCAGCGCTCCCGCCATTCTCGGTCGCGACCTCGACGCCGGCGTGCTGCTGGTGGAGGACCTGGGCGCCCAGGGCGTGGTCAATGAAAACGGCCCGATTCCCTCCCGCTATGAGGAGGCGGTGCGCCTGCTCGCCCGCATGCACGCCGTGCAATTGCCGCACACCCTGCCGGTGAGCGACGGCGTTGACCATGTGATCCCGCCCTACGACATGGAAGCGCTGCAGATTGAGGTCGATCTGCTGCTCGACTGGTATGTGCCGGCTACGGTGCGCACCCTGCCGGCGCTGGCCCGCTCGCAGTTCACCGGCGCCTGGGTCGACGTGCTGCGCCCGGTCATCGCCGGCCCGCAGACCTGGACCTTGCGCGACTACCATTCGCCCAACCTGCTGTGGCTGTCCGACCGGCAGGGTTTGCAACGCATCGGCGTCATTGACTTCCAGGACGCGGTGCTCGGCCACCCGGCCTACGACGTGATGTCGCTGTTGCAGGACGCCCGCGTCACCGTGCCGCCGGCGCTGGAGCTGCAATTGCTGCGCGCCTACGCCAGCGCCCGCGCCAACGATCCTGAATTCGACATGGCCGATTTCGCCGCCGCCTACGCCGTGCTCGGCGCCCAGCGCGCCACCAAGCTGCTGGGCATTTTCATGCGGCTGGAGCGGCGCGACGGCAAGCCGCAGTATCTGGCGCACCTGCCGCGCATCAAGCGCTACCTGCTGCGCAATCTGGCCCATCCGGCGCTGGCGCCGGTGAAAAAATGGTACGAAACCTATCTGATCCATGTGGTCGAGGGGGATTGATCCCCCTGGAGCGGGGCGCGGTCAGGAAGCGACGCGGCGCCGCTCCGCTGCTCTGGTTTCGCGGGTTTTTTCGCGGATGGGCGGCATCCCCCCGTCCGCATCGCGCGCCAGGCGGCTATTGCCGGGTTGCCGCCAGCCCGGGCCCGCTGCGCTGGCGTCCGGGCTGGAGACGGACGCCAGATCGCGCCGGCAACGCGTTCACCAAACTGACGCAGCTTCCTGACAGGCAGGGGAGCCCGCTCCAGATCACCCGCTCCAGACAACCGGACAGCGGAGCCGGCCAGCCGCAACGCCTCCCGCTCACATGACAGACCCGACATGACCCAAGCGCCATCCTCCGCCCCCCGCTCCACCGCCGGGACTGGCTCCCCCGCCGCGCCCGCTCCGATCAGCCGCGCCATGGTGCTGGCCGCCGGCCTCGGCAAGCGCATGCGGCCGATCACCACCACCACGCCCAAACCGCTGGTCAGCGTCGGCGGCGCGGCGATGCTCGACCGCCTGCTCGATCGCCTGGCCGACGCCGGCGTCACCGATGCGGTCGTCAACGTGCACTATCTGGCGGACCTCATCGAAACCCATCTGGCGCGGCGCAAGTGTGGCCCGCGCATCACCATCTCGGACGAGCGCGACCGGCTGCTGGAAACCGGCGGCGGCGTGGTCCGGGCCCTGCCGCTGCTCGGCGACGCCCCGTTCCTGCTTGGCAATTCCGACAGCATGTGGATCGAGGGGCCAGTGTCCAACATCCGCCGCCTGACGGAGTTCTGGGACCCGCAGCGCATGGATATCCTGCTGCTGCTCGCCGCCTCCGCCTCCAGCACCGGCTATGAGGGGAATGGCGATTTCGCCATGGACCCCAATGGGTTGCTGCGCCGGCGCAAGGAGCGCGAGGTGACGCCATTCGTTTACGCCGGCGTCGCCATCCTCAAGCCGGAACTGTTCGCGGACGCGCCCGACGGCGCCTTCTCCCTGAACCGCCAGTTCGACATGGCCCTCGCCAGTGACCGGCTGTATGGCCTGCGCCTCGACGGTCACTGGCTGCATGTGGGCACGCCCGATGGCCTGCGCGAGGCCGAAGAGGTCATCGCCCGCAGCCACCGGTAGCGAAAACAGGGTGGACCGGGCGCAGTCCAGGGCGCGCGATGCTTGACCAGGAGCAGGCGCCTGAGGCTCATTGGGCTCTGGTCTGATACGGAGAGCGCTGTGCAAAAAGCCGCCCCTGGCGATCTGTTCACCCGGGTCGCGCAGCCGCGCGTTTGCAGCATCGCGCCTGGCGCGCCGTTTCTGGAGGTATTGGCCGACAGCCTGCTGGATGGCGCGCTGATCCCCGGCTTCCGGCCGCGCGCCGAACCACTGGGCCTCGCCACCGCGACCATCTTCCTGCCCACCCGCCGCGCCGCACGCGCCTTCCAGGATATTCTGCTGCGCCGTTCCGGCGCTGGCGCGCTGCTGCTGCCGCGCATCACGCCGCTCGGCGACGTGGACGACGATTTCGAGCTCGCCAGTGAAGCCGACGACGCGAGCCAGCCAGGCGTGGCAAACGCCGCGGAGTTCACAACGACCATTTCAGGCGAGGCGCTGGCCCCGCCGATCCCGGCCATCGAGCGGCGGCTGATTCTCACCCGTCTGGTGCTTGGCTGGGCCCGCCAGGTGGACCGCGCCCTGCTGCGCCTGTCGGAAAACGAGCCGCTACTCGCGCCGGCCTCGCCGGCCGATGCGCTGGCCCTGGCCGGCGACCTGGAAAAGCTGATGGACCAGTTGACCACCCAGGGGGTGGACTGGGACGCCCTCGCCGCGGTGGTCGCCGCCCGCCACAGCGCCTGGTTCGGCATCACCCTGGAGTTTTTGCGCATCGTCCGCGACGCCTGGCCGGCGATCCTGGCCGAGCGCGGCGCCAGCGACCCGACCCTGCGCCGCCACGCCATGCTGCTGGCGGAAGCTGACCGGCTGATCCGCCAGCCGCCCCAGGGGCCGATGATCGTCGCCGGCTCCACCGGCTCCGCCCCGGCCACCGCCCGCCTGATCGCAGCCATCAGCCGGCTGCCGCGCGGCGTCGCGGTGCTGCCGGGGCTTGATCTTGACCTCGACGACGCCAGCTTCGCCCTCGTCGCCGGCGATGGCGCGGATGACGGGCGGGGGGGCGGGCGCGGCGACGAGACCGCTTTCAGCCACCCCCAGGCGATGATGGCGCGCCTGCTGAAGGTGATCGGCGTCAGCCGCGCGGAGGTGACGCCGCTCGGCGCGCCGACACCTGGCGCCGTGGCCCGCCGCCGCCTGCTCAGCGAGGCGCTGCGGCCGGCCAGCACCACTGAACTGTGGGCCGAGCCTGGACGCCGCCCGGATGCGGCGAGCGTCGCGGCGGCGCTGGATGGCGTCGCGCTGGTGGAAGCGGCGGATGAACGCGAGGAGGCGCTCGCCGCCGCCATCGCCATTCGCGAAATGCTGGAGCGGCCGGAAGCGACCGTGGCGCTGATCACCCCGGATCGCGATCTGGCCGAGCGCGTCTGCGCCGACCTGAAGCGCTGGGGCGTCGAGGCCGATGATTCCGCCGGCAGCCCGCTGGCGCGCACCGGCGCCGGACGTTTCGCCCGCCTGGCGGCCGAGGCCGCCGCCAGCAATTGCGCCCCGCGCCAGCTCGTCGCGCTGCTGGCCCACCCGCTTGTCACCCTGGGCTGGCCGCGCGCCGTGGCCCGCCGGGTGGCGGCGGCCGTCGAAATTGGCCTGTTGCGCGGCCCTGAACCGCCAGCCGGCCTCCAGGGCCTGCGCGCCATCCTTGAGGCGCGCCGCCAGGAGGCGAACGGCTCCTTCGCGTCGCGTCCGCTGAAACGCCTGCGCGACAGGGACTGGAGCCGCATCGCCGCCGCCATCGACCGGCTGGAGCTGGCGCTGGCCCCGCTGCGGGAGGCGGCCGCCAGCGGCGACCTCGTCGCCATGCTGCGCGCCCACCGGGAGACGCTGCTGCGCCTCGCGGCGCAGGAGGAGGCGGAAGGACAGGAAGCGTCCGCCGCCATTTCCCTCCCGCTTCAGGACAGCGCCGACGGCGCCGCCCTGCTGCAGCTGTTTGACGACGTGATCCAGGCCCAGGACTGCGAACTGCCGGGCCGTCTGGAGGATTATCCGGCCCTGTTCGCCGGCCTCGCCAATGGCCGCATGGTGCGCAGCGAGGGCGACGGGCGCGGGCGCGGCGCCCACCGCCGCGTGCGCATTTTTGGTCTGCTGGAGGCGCGCCTGATCGAATCCGACCGGGTGGTGCTGGGCGGGCTCGACGAGGCGGTGTGGCCGCCGGCGGCCCGCACCGATGCCTTCCTCAACCGGCCGATGGCGACGGCGCTGGGCATGCAGCCGCCGGAGCGGCGCATCGGCCAGACCGCCCACGACTTCGTCTCGGCCATGGGAACGCGCGACGTGGTCATCACCCGCGCCGCCAAGCGCGGCGGCGCCCCCACCGTGCCCTCACGCTTCCTGCAACGCATCCGGGCGCTGACCACGACGCCTGGGGCGCCAGCCGATAACGACGCCGGCGCCAGCAACGCCTGGGCCCAGGCCCTGGCGCGCGGCCAGCGGTTTCTCGACCTTGTCGCCCGGCTTGAGGAGCCGCCGCGCGTTGCGCCCCTGCGCCGTCCCGCCCCGGTTCCACCCGTGGAGCTGGTTCCGCGATCGCTGTCGGTCACCGAGGTGGAAACCCTCGTGCGCGATCCATACGCCATCTACGCCCGCCACGTGCTCGGCCTTGATCCGCTCGACGAACTGGCCACGCCGCCTGGCGCGTCCGATCGCGGTTCGATCATCCACGAGGCGGTCGGCAAATTCGCCGAGAACTGGCCGACGGACCTGCCAGCCGATCCGCTGGGCGAACTGATGGCGCTGGGCGAAGAGGCGTTTCGTGATCTGGAGGCCTATCCGGACGTGCGGGCGCAATGGTGGCCGCGCTTCACCCGCATTGCCCAGGGCCATGTGCGCTGGGAGCGCCAGCGCCGCCCGGGGCTGGAGCGCGTGCTGGCCGAGGTGAGCGGCCGGCTGGAAATCCCCCTCGCCAATGGCGACAGCTTCACCCTGCGCGGCCGGGCCGACCGCATCGAGATCGGCCGCGACGGCGTCATGACCATCGTCGACTTCAAAACCGGGCAATCACCCACCGCGAAGGAAGTGTTCGCTGGCTTCGCGCCGCAGCTCACCCTGGAAGCGCACATGCTGCGGCGGGGCGCTTTCGCGGAAGCCCCAGCGGGAGCCTGGCCAGTCAATCTGACCTATGTGCAGATGAGCGGCGGCGAGCCGCCGCTGACGGAAAAGCCGGTGAAGCCTGGCAAGGATGAAACCCGCAGCGTCGATGACATTATCCGCGACCACGCAGAGGGCTTCGTGAAGCTGATCAGCCGCTATCGCGCCGGCGGCGCGGCCTGGCCGGCCAGGCCTTACGCCAAATACGCCAGGCGCTACAACGATTACGATCATCTGGCCCGCGTGCGCGAATGGGCCCGGGCCGGCGGGGAGGACGCGGAATGAGCGATCTCTCCAGCTCCGGCGCCAGCCCTGACGTCATGCCCGATCCGGTGAGCCGCGCGACGGAAGCCCAGCGCCTCGCCGCCGATCCGTTCATTTCCGCTTTCGTTTCGGCCAACGCCGGCTCCGGCAAGACCAAGGTGCTGGTCGACCGGGTGTTGCGGCTGCTCCTGGAAGGGGCGGCGCCTGGCCGTATTCTCTGCCTCACCTACACCAAGGCGGCGGCGGCCCACATGGCGGTGAAGGTGTTCGACCGCCTCGCTGGCTGGGTCGGGCTCGATGACGCCGCGCTGGCCGCCGAACTGACGAAGCTGGAGGGCCGCCGCCCGGCCCGCGCACGCCTCGACGCCGCCCGCCGCCTGTTCGCCCGCGCCGTAGAAACTCCCGGCGGCCTGAAGATCGAGACCATCCACGCCTTCTGCGAGCGCGTGCTGCATCTGGCCCCGTTCGAGGCCAATGTGCCGGCCAGGTTCGAGGTGCTGGACGAGGCGGCCAGCGAAGAAATCTTCACCCTGGCCCGGCGCGCCGTGCTGACCACGGCGGCGCGGGGCGAGGATGCGCGGCTGGGCGATGCGCTGACCATCGTCAGTCTCGCCGCCGCCGGCGACGCTTTCGACGCCGCCCTGCGCGCCGCCATCCGCCAGGCCCGCCAGTTGCGCGAGGACGCCACAAGCCACGCCGACGCCATGGCGGCGCTGGCGGCGACGCTTGGCCTGCGCCCTGGCGAAACCCTGGCCAGCGTCGAACGGGCCATGCTGCACGACGGCTACGGCCCTGATGAGTGGCCCGATCTGGTTACCGCCCTGTCGGCCGGCTCGAAGAACGACCAGAAGCTGGCCGATGCGTTGCGCGCCGCCCTGGCCTCCGGCGACGACGCTGAACGCCTGGGCTTCTATCTCGACGTGTTCTTCAAGTCGGACGGCGAACCGCGCGCCGACAAGGGTTTTCCGACCAAAAGCGTTGATCCGGCCGTCGCCGAAGCCCTGCGCGCCGAGCGCGACCGCCTGGCGGAGCTGGAGGACCGGCGCAGGGGCGCCCGGGTCCTGCAGCGCACCGACGCGCTGCTGACCCTGGCCGAAGCCATCGCCGGGCGGGTGGAGGCCATCAAGCACGGGCGCGGCGCCCTCGATTTCGACGATCTGATCGGCAAGACCCGCACGCTGCTGCTGCGCTCCGACGCGGCGAGCTGGATCCTGCACAAGCTCGACGCCGGCATCGACCACGTGCTGGTCGATGAGGCGCAGGACACCAACCCGGCGCAATGGGACATCCTGCGCGCCCTCACCGGCGAGTTCAGCGCCGGGGAAGCGGCTGATGACACTGGCCGCCTGCGCCGCACGGTGTTTGCCGTTGGCGATCCCAAACAGTCGATCTATGGCTTCCAGGGGGCCGAGCCGCGCGCTTTCGCCGACAGCGAGCGCCACTACCGCAAGGCGCTGGCCGATGTGGGCGCCCGCTTCGAGAGCGTGCCGCTCAACGTCTCGTTCCGCTCGGCGCCGGCGGTGCTCGCCGCCGTCGATCTGGTGTTCGGCGTGCCAGAACACTTCGCCGGCCTCGCGTTCGACGAAGACGATGGCGCCCGCGCCGGCACGGTGCATGAAACCAGCCGCCTCGGCCAGCATGGGCGGGTGGAGATCTGGGAGCCCGTCGTCGCCGACGAGGACGCGGAGCCTGAGGCGTGGGACGCGCCGGTGGACGCGCCCGACCCCACCTCGCCCGCCGTCGTTCTGGCTGGCCGCATCGCCGCCGAGATTGCCCGGCTGACCCGCGACGGCGACGAAACCGGCCAGCGCACGCCGCCTGGCGAGGCGCTGGTGCTGGTGCGCAAGCGCGGCGCCCTGTTCGACGCCATCATCAGCGCCCTGAAGGCGGCGGGTCTGAAGGTCGCCGGCGCCGACCGCCTGACCCTTGGCGACCATATCGCCGTGCTCGACCTGCTGGCGGCGGGCCGCGCGGCGCTGCTGCCCGAGGACGACCTGACCCTCGCCGCCTTCCTGAAAACGCCGCTGGCCGGCCTCGACGATGACGATCTGATGGCCATCGCCGCCCGGCGCGGCCCGCTTTCCCTGCACGCGGCGCTGGCTGAAAAAGCTGGTGAAAATGACGCCGCCCGGCGCGGGCTGGCGCAACTGCGCGCGTTGCAGACGCTGGCCGGGGAGCGCGGCGCCTTCGGGTTTTACGCCACCCTGCTTGGCCCCATGGGCGGCCGCACGGCGCTGGTCGCCCGGCTGGGGGCCGAGGCCGGCGACGCCATCGATGAGTTTCTCGCTTTGGCGCTGGGGCACGAACGCCAGGCCACGCCCTCGCTCGCCGGCTTCATCGCCCGCTTCGGCGACGCCGCCCACGACGTGAAGCGCGACATGGACGAATCGCGCGGCGAAATCCGCGTCATGACCGTGCACGGCGCCAAGGGGCTGGAAGCGGACGTGGTGGTGCTGGCCGACGCCTGCCGCTTCAACGCCCGCCCGCCCGCCGTACTGGCGCTGGACGTGCGGATCAACGGCCGCTTCACGCCGCTGCCGGTGTGGCTGCCCTCCGCCGCCACCCGCCCCGCCGCCCTGCGCGAGGCCGCCGGCGCGGAGGCGTCACGCGAGCGCGAGGAGCACAACCGCCTGCTGTATGTGGCGCTGACCCGGGCGCGCCGCCGCCTGGTCATCGCCCCCTATTTCGCCCGTAACCAAAAGAACCTGCCGCCGGAAAGCTGGTGCGGCATGGTCGATGCGGCGTTCGCCGCGACCGATATGGTGCAAAGCATCGCCGACCCGGTTAGCGGCGCCGTCACCCGCGTGCTGGCCAGCGGCCGCGCCGTCGCCGCCCCGGCGGAAGCGCCGGAGCCGCGCCAGCTGGCGCCAGCGCCGGGCTGGCTGTTTAGCCACGCCGCCCGCGAGGAGTCGCCGGCGGCGCCCATCAGCCCCTCGCGCGCCGCGCCGCTGCAACGGGCGGGAGGCGGCGCGCCGCCAGCCGTCGAAACCGTGGCGGCGCGGGAGGCGGCGCGCTTTGCCGGCTCGCTGCTGCACACATTGCTGGAACACCTGCCCACCGCGCCAGCCGCCGACCGGGCCGCGCTCGCCCGCCGCTATGTGGAGCGCCGCGCGGCAACGCTGGGCCCGGCCGATCCGGCCTTCCTGACGGCGGAACGGCGCGCATGGATCGTCGACAGCGCCCTCGCGCTGGTCGCCGCGCCAGAGTTGGCGCCGCTGTTCGGGGCCCATGCCATCGCCGAAGCCCCGATCGCCGGCAGCATTAACCTGCCCGGGCGCGGCCCGACGCCGGTTTCCGGCCAGATCGACCGGCTGGCGGTAACCGCCGACACGGTCTGGCTGGCCGATTTCAAACTGGCGAGCCTCGCCGGAGGCGCAGAGCCGCCCCAGGCCTATGTGACGCAGCTGGCGCTCTACGCCGCCCTGCTGCGCCAGGCCTGGCCGGATCATGTGGTCAGGCCATTGCTGGTCTATGCGGGCGGCCCGCGCATTCTGGAGCTGGAAGATGCGGCGTGCGCCGCGGCGATCGCCAGCCTGTGAGGCGTCGCATGACGTGCGCACATGTCTGATTTGAATGGCCGCCGGCCTTGACCCTCCCCCGGGGGCTACCTAGCTTCCAGCAGACACACAGACACGAGTCGCGAGCCAGCTCGCGGAAAGGCATGACATGGCGACCGCAAAAGTCACTGACGCGACCTTCGAGGCCGATGTTATCAAGTCCGACGTTCCGGTTGTCGTCGATTTCTGGGCGGAATGGTGCGGCCCCTGCCGCATGATTGCCCCGGCGCTCGAGGAAATCTCCGGCGAGCTCGGCGACAAGGTGCGCATCGTCAAGCTGAACATTGACGAGAACCCCGCCGTCGCCGCCCAGCTGGGCATCCGCTCGATTCCGACGCTGATGGTGTTCAAGGACGGCAAGCTGGCCTCCCAGAAGGTCGGCGCCGCGCCGAAGGGAGACCTGTCGCGCTGGATCCAGACCTCGGTCGCCTGAACCCGGGCTCGCGCCAGGATTCACGCCGCATATTTTGCGCCAGCAAAACCGGCTCTGACTGCGGTCCCGGGCGGCAACAGCCCTGACCGCAGTCTTTGCAGGCGGGAAACGGCCGCCCCAGGCCGGGTTCACCCGCGCAAGCGCCTTGGCCCCGCCACCTCATGCCCGCACCTGTTGCGGGCATTGACGTCTCCGGCGTCGACGTAACCATTGCGGCGTTGGCTGCGTGGGTGGCCGCAACAGGTCCGGCCATGACGGTGGAGATCAAACCGGCCTGGCTCGCTGCAGCCGCGACAGGGCTGCCCCTTCAGGCCGAAGGGCGGCTTCTGCATCTGATCCGGATCGCCCGAAAACCTCTCCAGAGCATCATCCGTCCGGAGTCAAACGAGGATCGACAGGATTATGCGGCAAAATCGCGGATCTGGAGCGCCAATCTGATGCAATCAGATCGAAAAGCGCTCTAGGACTGATCGACATT
>NZ_JBLLJM010000018.1:0-73888 GCF_053543495.1 Camelimonas sp. ID_303_24 | reverse complement strand
TGAATGTCGATCAGTCCTAGCGTTCCATCGCGCCTTTCCCCGCCAGGATCCTGTCGCGAAAGCCGGCGATGCGTCTCAGCCTGGTTTCGGCCTGCTTCGCGGAGCTGAGATTGATCACATAGCTCTTCTGGCGCCCCGGGGTCAGGGCGTGAAACGCTTCCGCAAGGGCGGGATCGGCGTCCAGCGCTTCCGACAGTTCTGCTGGCATGTCGTAGCCGCCGGTATCTCTGGCGGGCTTCACGCCTTCCCGGGCGTAGCCGATGGCTTCGCGCAGATAGGCATGGATCACCGGCTCCAGCCTGGCGACGTCGTCATTTGAGGTGAAGCGGATCATGTCCGGCGATCGGGTATTCTGTCCCTGACGCTCCAGCACCGCTTCCGGGTCCCGCATCAGGGCGGCGTTGAAGAAGCACAGGCGGAAGTCGTTACGGAATGCGCCAATGATCGCGATATTGCGCTGCCCGTGCATGTAGCAGGGATGGGCCCATTTCACGGCCTCCGTCAGTCCCGCCCCGAGGCAGATGGCGCGCAGGCTGCGAAGACCCGTCTCCCAGGGGCGCGTCGCACAGTCCGGCGTGTCGAAGCGGTTACAACGTCCGCATCCCCGGGTGAAAAAGTCTTCAATGTCGACAATCATCATGCCAGGCGATGTCGTGGTTGAAACGGGACTGCATGAGCGGGCGATAGCATCCGCGCGCCGGAATGAAAGCAGGCTTGCCCCGTCGCCGGGAGCGTGGATCAACGGTCGCGGATGGGACAGGTCGATCCGGGCCGAAACCAGGCGGTCAGCTGGCCTGGCGCCGTACCGGCGTTTCGCGGGCAAGATCGGCTTCCACCATCATCCGGGCGAGTTCCGCCACCGTGGTCGCCGGCCGCCAGCCCAGGCGCTGCCTCGCCCTGGCCGGACTGCCCAGCAGCAGATCGACCTCGGAGGGGCGCCGGAAGGCCGGATCAACCTGAACGAGGCGGCGTCCTGTCTCCGAGCACCGGCCCACTTCATCATCGCCGCATCCGGTCCAGTCCAGGTCAATGCCCGCCGCCGCGAAGGATTGGCTGGCGAAATCCCGGACGGTTGTGGAGACGCCGGTGGCGAGAATGAAGGTGTCGGGCTCATCGGCCTGCAACATCCGCCACATGCCGTCGACGAATTCACCAGCAAAGCCCCAGTCCCGTTTTGCGTCGAGATTGCCAAGGGTCAGGCGCTCCTGCAGGCCAAGGCGGATCCGCGCCGCGCCCATGCTGATCTTGCGGGTGACGAATTCGGCGCCGCGCAGGGGCGATTCATGGTTGAACAGAATGCCGGAGCTGGCAAATATTCCGTAAGATTCACGGTAATTTACCGCAGACCAGTGACCGAACAGCTTGGCAACCCCGTAAGGGCTTCTGGGATAGAACGGCGTGTCCTCCGTCTGGGGCATGCCTTGCACTTTCCCGAACATTTCGGCGGATGACGCCTGGTAAACCCGGATTGCCGGGTTCACGATGCGGACTGCTTCAAGAAGCTGCAGGGCGCCCACAGCTGATATCTGCGCCGTCAGCGTTGGCTCCTTGAAGGAGACAGCCACGAAGCTTTGCCCGGCGAGGTTATAGACCTCGTCCGGCTCGGCGAGCGTCAGCGCGCGAATATTGGAGCCAAGATCCGTCAGATCATGCTCAATGAACGAGAACCTGTCGTGCCCTTCGACGCCCAGATAAGCAAGACGCCAGAAGTTCTGCGTGCTTGTTCTTCTGTGTCCACCGAACACACGGTATCCCTTGTCAAGCAGATGTCTGGTCAGATAGGCCCCGTCCTGCCCCGTTACTCCTGTCACGAAGGCGCGCTTCATCATTCACCCCCATTTGCCTGGCTGTATCCGCGCCGCCATGCGCCCGCCACTTCGCCAGCACCAGATCCCTGAACTGGCGACGGAAGCGATCAATGGAAAACCGCCCGGCATGTTGCCGGAGGGTTTCAGGATCGAACGTGATCGTGGAGGCTTCGAACTTCGCGATGACATCGCACACGGCCTGCGCGCTCTGCTCCCAGAAATGAAAGCCGGTGACGCCGTCGATCACGGTCTCCGAGGCGCCGCCCCGTCCAAAGGCCAGAACAGGCGTGCCGCATGCCTGGGCCTCCAGCGGCGTGATGCCGAAATCTTCCTCCGCCATGAAAATGAAGGCTCTGGCTTCCTGCATGTGCTTCCGCAGCACATCGTCCGGCTGGTACCCGAGGACTGAAACATTCGGCCCGGCCGCCTTCAGCGCATCCCCGTATTGGGGGCCATCGCCAATCACAACCAGCTTTTTGTCCGGCATCAGCCGGAAAGCCTCAATAATCAGCGGGATTTTTTTGTAGGGCACCATCCGCGAGGACGTAAAATAGTAATCGCCCTTTGTTCCGCCAATCTGAAAGTAATCGGTATCGACGCCTGGATAGATAACGTCCGACGTGCGGCGGTACGCCTTGCGGATGCGACGGCCAATATATTCCGAGCAGGCGATAAAATGATCAACGCCATTGGCGGTGCGGGTATCCCAGATGCGGGCCTTGTGCAGAACGGCTCTGGCAACCAGCCCGCTCGGCCGTCCATCGAAGCGCTGTTCCCGCAAATACTGGTTTTGCAAGTCCCATGCATAACGCATCGGCGTATAGCAGTAACATATGTGCAGCTGGTCCGGGCCGGTGATCACGCCCTTGGCGACAGAATGGCTGTTCGAGATAATAACGTCATAGCCAGACATGTCGAGTTGCTCGACAGCGACCCACATCAACGGGAAAAAATAGCGGTATACGCTGGATAGATATTTAAATTTCTGAAGAAAACTGGTCCGGAATGATTTGCCCATATATTGGGATTTGAAGCCGTCTTCGCTGAAGTCGACCAGGCAAAACAGGTCGGCTTCGGGAAACTCCTTCAGCATTTCGGATAGAACTTTCTCGGAACCGGCATAGGTTACGAGCCATTCATGGACGATGGCCACCCGCATCTCAAGCTCCCTCGTTCGATCAGAGTGCAGGATGGGTTCTACGTGCAGGTGCTGGATCGTTATGCCATCGCCCGTTGATTGAAAGCTGTCCGTTTGGCGTGGCCTTTAACCGCGATCTACCACTTTGGATGCTGGCGCCATCGCCGGCATTGCGTTGCGACGGCAACGGGCAAAGACAGTCGGCAGGGCGCAAGGGGCGGGGGCGATCAACCAGGCGGCGGGCCTGTCAAAATGTGCTCGCGACGCACGCCAAGGCCCAAAAGCCAGGCCGGCAGCGCCTGCAACGCGGGCACGGCCTGCAAAAGACGGACGAACGCGGGGGCGTGGGGCGCTTTCTCCTGCATGGCGGCGCCGATGACCTTGCGGTGGACGAGGCGCTGGATGGTCTGGATCGTTTTGACGGCCAGCATCCGGCGCTTTTGCACCAGATGCAGCAACGGGTCCGGATCGTCACCCCGCGCCAGCGGCGCCGCCAGGATATTTGCCGCAGCGACGGCGTCCTGAATTGCAAGGTTGATGCCCACGCCGCCAACCGGCGACATGGCGTGCGCCGCATCGCCGATGGCCAACAGACCTGGCCGGCTCCAGCTGGTCAGGCGATCCAGCGACACGGTCAGCAGCTTTACATCGCTCCAGTCGGTAATGGCGTCGACATGCCCGGCGAGGGCCGGGGCCGTCGCCACCACATCCGCCCGGAACCGCTCCAGGCCCGCAGCCCGCACCCGGTCCGCCGCGCCCTTCGCAATGACGCGGGCGCATTGAAAATAGTCGCCGCGATCGATGGTGACGATCATCTCGCCCCGGTCAATGTAGCCCTGGGTGCGATTGTCGGGCGTGCGGGGTTTGGGTACGCGGAACCAGAGCACGTCGATCGGCGCTCCCAGATCCTGCCGCGACAATCCGGCGGCCTCGCGCAGCACGGAGCAGCGCCCGTCGGCGGCGATGACCAGCCTTGCTTCCAGCGCCTCGCCGTTGGCCAGCCGCACGCCCCCGATCCGCTCCGCGTCTGCGATCAACCCGACCGCTTCCGCCTCCATCCGCAGGCTGAAATCAGGGAGCTGCTGCGCCTGCGTCGCGACGAAGTCGAGAAAATCCCATTGCGGCATCATGGCGATGAAATGCGCCGGACCCGGCAGCCGGCGGAAGTCGGCAATCTTGTATTCATGGCCGCCGATGATGGCGCCAATCGTTTCGACCCTGTCGTGCTTGCGGGCGAGCAGGGCGTCCAGAAGGCCAAGCTCGCTGAAGATGTCCAGCGTGGACGGATGAACCGTATCGCCGCGGAAGTCCCTGAGGAAATCCTTGTGCTTCTCAAGCACGACAGTGCGCACGCCCATGCGGGCGAACAGCAGCCCGGCCATCATCCCGGCCGGGCCGCCGCCAACGATGAGGACCGGAAGGCTGGAGCGGGCAATCATGGGGTCAATCCAGGGTTCTGGCCAGGTTTCTTGCCAGGCTTCGGGCGCCGGCTGGAGCGTATTCAGGTCCGGCAAACTGTCCGCATTGCGGCCTCATGGGGAAATACGCTTCCAGAATGTCGATTGGGGCCTGGCGGGAGGCATCATCGGGGTGCAAATGTTGCATTCCCTCCCATCTGCGCCTGCTGGCGAAAGCGCCGGGGCGTAAGGCCGGTCATGCGGCGGAACGCCCGGGTGAAATGGGCATGGTCGGAATAGCCCGAGGACAGCGCGATATCGATAACCTTGATGTGCGTTTCGCGCAGCAGCCGGCTTGCGTTCTCGTATCGCGCCGCGTCCACCAGATCAGAATAGCTGAGGCCCGCCTGAGCGAGTTTGCGTTGCAGGCTGCGGCTGCTGAGGCCGGCGATTTCGGCCGCCTCTGCGAGGCTGGGGGGACCCTGATCCAGATAGGTCGGCAACAGCCGCTGCAATGAGGCGATGATGTCATGGCCGGCCGGATCATCTTCCGTTGCACTTTCTGGCGACGGCTTGATTGCACCCGGGTTGGCGAGGCTGAGATGCGACATGGGCACATCAATCCAGGAGGCCGGTTGTCCGGACAGGAAGCGGGTGTGCGGCCAGAGGGCCCGGGTGTCGCGGGTTGGCGTGTAACGGGATTCAAACGCGATTGTCGCCGGATGCCAGCGCGGACCCGCAAAATGCCTGACGATATGTATTGGGAAGATCAGCTGCAGCCATTGCGAATGCTCCAGATGTGGCAGGTCGCCTGTCCCGGCGAGCTTGCTGCAGATGCGGATCTGGTCGCCGCAGCGCTCCAGCCACACGCGAAGAATGGTGTCCTCAAAGGGCGCCCATTTGCAGACCTGTTGCAGGGCGACGTACAGGGTTGGCGCATGGCCAAGCATCGTCAGCATCTGTTCGCTCAGGTGGCAAAGCTGCAATTGGCGCGCCGCCTGAAAGCCAAAATCCGGAATGCCCTGCACCTGTTGGGCGGCCTGCGCGAACTGGATCGTCGGCAGGAGTGGAATAAAAAGCTGCGCTTTTTCAACGACGCACGTTGGCAAGCGGAATTTGTCCAGCAATGACTCCGAAGCAACGCCCATGTCGGCGAGCACGTCAACGAAAGGGATCAAAAATTGACAGCGCGTCAATGGAATCCCTGTCATTGGAAGCTCCAGCTCTAAACGATCTGTCTATTCCTGCATGTGGGGTTTTTCGTCAGGCTGGCGCTCCGCCAGGCGCTGGGCGCCGCCGCATAACATGCCTTGCGTATGGCCATCCGCAGGGCAAAGGCATGCGGCCATTCCCTCACCTGAATTCTGTCGATCCTGATTAATTTGGCAAGTGAATTCAGCCATGACCGCGCCTTCGGACGATGTCGTCGAATGTTTGTGAACAGTGCTGCGACGCCCACCCGCCCGCCAGCGGTTGGGCCGGCATTCTGCCCAAAGCAGGCGCAGTGGCGCGAAATGGCAAGATTTTCGCGGCAACAGGTATGAAATGCCCATGAAGCTGCCCAGACAAAACGCGGCGGGGACTACACCTGGGAGGCGAGATGATGACGGCGAGGATCAGCCTTGCGGCTTTGGCCGGCCTTGCGCTGTGCAGCGGAGGGGCGCTCGCGGCCGATCTTCCGGCGGCCGCGCCCGGGCCGGCGAGCCTTGCGCCGTCGCCGTGGACATTCAGCGTCATGCCCTATGGATGGCTGCCGGCGCTCAACGGTTCGACAACGGTCCGGGGGCGAACGGTCGACATCAACGCCAGTATTGATCAGGTTCTGGACCGGAAAATTCCGGAGCAACTGTTTGGCATGATGGGGGCCTTCGAAGCCAGGCGCGACCGTTTCTCGGTGATGGCCGATCTGGCTTACATGAAACTGGGCGCGGATGGCGGCGGCGTCCGCAGCGTCCAGCCTCAGGTTGGCGGCGAGGTCGGCGCGCGCGCCTCGGTGCAGTTCCAGATGGTCATTGCTGAAGTGGCCCTGGGGTACGAACTGTTTCGCGTGACATCGGGAGAATCCGAAACTGCGCTCGATATCTATGGCGGCGGTCGCTTCTGGTGGCAAAACATCGAGGCGGACCTGGACCTGGCGGCGGGCCTGAACATTGATGGCCTTGCCATCCGGCGGGGCCGGGCTTTCGCGAAATCTGGCGACGTGACCTGGGTCGATCCGCTGGTCGGCCTGCGGCTGCGCCACCGCTTCTCGCCGAAGCTCGACATGGTGTTGCGTGGTGATGTCGGCGGTTTCGGCGCGGGCAGCAAATTCTCCTGGCAGGCCATGGGCTACGTCAATTGGGAGTTCGCGCGCACGGAGCGCGCCGCCTGGAGCGCCATGATTGGCTATCGCGCGCTTTACGTCGACTACGAGACGGGCGCCGGCAACAAACTGTACCGGTACGATATGCTGACACATGGACCAATTCTGGGCGTGACAGCGCGGTTTTGAGCGTCTCGACGCCCTGGGGAGATGATGGGCGCGAGCAACGCGCGCCATGGAGGCCACGGTGGGGCGCCTTGGGGAATTTGGCCAGGTTGAACCCGGTTTCATTTCGTCGCTTTGTTGCGAACTCGCGCAAACGAACACTTGCGAACATGTTGGGGAGACTGTCATGAATATTACGCGCAGAGCTGCGGCGTTTGGCGGACTCAGCTTGCTGGCGGTCGCGGCGGCAAGCCGCACGGCCCTGGCCCAGCAGGGCTCGTTCCTCGGCATCGAAGATGGCC
This sequence comes from Camelimonas sp. ID_303_24, assembly GCF_053543495.1. Taxonomy (NCBI): domain Bacteria; kingdom Pseudomonadati; phylum Pseudomonadota; class Alphaproteobacteria; order Hyphomicrobiales; family Chelatococcaceae; genus Camelimonas; species Camelimonas sp. ID_303_24. The sequence goes on along the minus strand of NZ_JBLLJM010000018.1, from coordinate 66,776 downwards.
TTGAGGACTTCTGGACGGCAACCAACGCCTATATCTATGGCTATCCCCTGGTGACCATGGAGCTGACCCGCCGGGCGCTGACCAATGTGGCGGAGGCCACGGGCGCCAAGGCTCCGATGGGACAGTTCATCAAGATGCGTCACTACCCGGACGCGTCGTTCCGGGATGTCACGGCGCCAAATGCCGACACGCTTTATACCACGGCGTTTTTCGACGTCGGCAAGGAGCCATGGGTCCTGAGCATCCCGGACATGCAGGATCGTTATTTCCTCATGCCCATGCTGGATGGCTGGACAAACGTGTTCCAGGTTCCCGGAAAACGGACCACCGGCACGGCGGCGCAGACGTATGCGATCACCGGGCCGGGCTGGAAGGGCATTCTCCCGGCTGGCGTTCGGGAGTACAAGTCGCCAACCAACATGGTCTGGCTGCTTGGCCGGATCTATTGCACCGGCACGCCGGAAGACTATGCCGCCGTGCACAAATTGCAGGACCAGTTCCGCCTGGTTCCGCTGAGCGCCTACGGCAAGACCTATACGCCGCCCGTCGGCAAGGTCGACCCGTCCGTTGACATGAAAATGTCGGTGCGGGATCAGGTGAACCGGATGGACGCCGTCAGCTACTTCACGCTGCTCAGCGAGCTGATGAAAACCAATCCGCCTGCGGCGGCGGACGCGCCCGCGCTCGAGAAATTCGCACGCATCGGTCTCGTTCCTGGACAGCCCTTCGATGCGGGCAAGCTCAAGGCCGATTTTGTCAAGCGCATACCCCAGGTCGGATTCGACCGGATCATGCTGCAGTTCAGGATCAATGACGCGGTCACGCACGAGAAAGGCTGGGCCTTTACCACCAAGACAGGCGTCTACGGTACGAACTATTTGATGCGCGGCCTGATCACCGCCATTGGCCTTGGCGCCAATCGCCCGCAAGACGCGGTCTATCCCACGTCAACGGCGGACGCCGATGGCCGCAAGTATAACGGGGCCGATACCTATGTCATGCATTTCCCCAAGGGCCATCTGCCGCCGGTTCAGGGCTTCTGGTCGCTGACCATGTATGACAGCCAGTATTTTTTCGTGGAGAACCCGCTCAACCGCTTTTCGATCAGTCCAAGGCAGGATCTCAAATCCAATCCGGACGGCTCCACCGATCTCTACATCCAGCACAAATCGCCCGGGAAGGACAAGGAATCCAACTGGCTTCCCGCGCCGTCGGGAGATTTCATCCTGATGCTCCGCATGTATTGGCCGGACGAGGCGGATCCCTCGATCCTCAATGGCACCTGGAGCATCCCGGCCGTCAAAAAGGTCTGAACGCATCTCCCTGTGGGTGTGTCTGATGGGCAGGTCTTGCGCCAGAACCCGGTGAGCATGACGCTCCGGGTTCTGGACAGGCCCGGCCAGCCGCGCCGCTGTGATCAAGGCGTAGCGGCGATCCCATGGGGATCGCTCCAGATTGCGCCAGTTGCATGGCGACCAGGCGTCTGCGCCCATTGCGTTCAGGCTGCCTGGTGGTCCCGCTGCGCCGCCGCGATGGCCACGCGCCGCCGCCAGCGCAGATATGGCAGCGAGACCACCGCCGAAGTCAGCAGGTAGCAGGCAAGGGTGACCACGACGCGCGGCCCGGGAAACACTGTTGCAATGATCACGGCGACGCCCAGATGCCGCGTCGCGCAGGCAATCGCCAGGGTTGTCCTGTCGCCGTCGAGCGGACCGCCGCAGAGGTGGCCAATGAGGGTTGCGATCGTCACCAGCAACAGCAGGGCGACCAGTCCGATGGCGTCAATCTCCGCCAGCATCCGCCAGTGCGTCCCCAGCAGGACAACAGCGCCAAGCGCCAGAACCAGTCCGGCAAGCGCGGAGATCCGGCCCGCATGGCGCTCCGCCAGCACGGGAAAAATCCGGCCGGCAATCATGCCGACGAGAAGCGGCGCCAGGAAACTGATCGCGATGGCCGACGCGACATTCCTGATGGAAATCGGCGACGACGCGCCAAAATGGTGCGCAAACAGGGCAAGCCATGCCGGGGCCAGCACAATCGCCAGCAGGGACGATATCACCACCAGGCTGAAGCTGTAGGCGCCGTTGCCGTAGGTTTGCAGTTTCCTCGGCAGCAGCGGCGCGCCGGCCGACACGGCAAGAACCAGCAATGCCGCCCGCGTGCTGCCGCTGAGCGGCAGCAGCTTGGCCAGCGCGAAGCTTGCCAGGGGAACGAGCGCGTACATGGCAAGGATCGAGCGCAGCAGCAGACCCGGCCGGCGCAACAGGAAGCTGGCGTCGGAGAGCCGCGCGCCGAGGCCGATCGCCATGATCAGCAGGGCCACGCTGATTTTGATGGCAATCAGGGAAATCGTCGTCAGCATTGTTGCGATCTCACATCCTGAGCCTGCAGCTCGCGCCATTTCCCGTCGATAGGGATCGGGGATCGTTCCGGCGACCCCTGTTTTGAACGAATTCTGATCAGGCAGGCGGTTCTGTCTGGTCGCAAAACATCCGGACGGGTTCCAGTTTTCCGGCCGGCGGCGGTGATGACAACGTGAAGTTGCGCCAGGCCGCCGTCAATCAACGAAAAATATGCTGGCTACGGGGCGGCCAGGCAACGGGGATGTGTGACTGACCTTTTGCAGGGAGGCATTCACGCGACGGGCCACATCCGGCAAATCAGGCCCCGTTTCATGCCAGGGGCGGTCAAGCCATTGGGTGGTCTGGACTGGCGGGCCGCCGGTCGGCCGCGCGGATGAAGCCGGTCATGGCCTCGGCGATGAAGGGCGCCGTGCGCCGGTCCTCCAGGGTGAAGGGGCCGGGATTGACCTGAACGATATTGTTCAGCGCGCCAAACAGCATCTGGAACGCCAGCCGGATCCTGTCGACGGCGCCCTCGTGCGCCTGCGGCGGCAGGAACGCCAGTATGTGGGGCATGGCGCACGAAATATTCAGCTCGCCCAGCTCGCGGATCGGCGTCCACATGTCCCGTTCGCCATTGGCAAGGCGCAGCGACGCCCGCACCAGCCCCTCATGGCGCCGGTACCAGATCAAGGCTCCCCTCGCGATCGCCCCGACCAGCTGGTCAAGGGTTTCCCAGGAGGCGTTCTCATAGCTCGCGTAAATTTCCCGGCGGGCGCCTGTCACAACAATGCGTTGCAGCGCGTTGACAAAGGCGTCCTTGTTTTCAAACCGGCTGTAAAAGGCTCCAACCGTCGACCCCGTGCGCTGGCACAGGGTTTCGATCGACAGCCCGTCGAAATCGACGTCGTTCAGCAGGGTCAGACCTTCGTTGAACAGCCGGATCACCAGTTCACGGCTGCGCGCCTGATGGGCTGGCCGCATGCCGGCGGAGATGAAGCCCTCCAGCATGCCGGCATTCAACACATTGCGAACGGGAAGCGTGCTCATGGCTTGACAGCTTTCAAATCAGAATTATGGTTCTGAAAAATAAGAATATGAATTCTCATTCTTTATCTGGCCTGATTCAAGGAAGCAATGCGCAATCATCGTCCTGATATCAACCCGGCGTCTGGGGCGCCCGGCGCGGTCATCGAAGGCATCGGCCTTGCCCTGCCGCCCGCGGACGCGGCGGCGGCCGAAATGCGCTACGCCCTGACCGCACATGGCGTCATCTGCTTCCAGAAGCTGTCCGTCTGGCATTAGTCGCGATACCGGAGGCGGCCATGGATACGATCGAACCGGCCATCAGCGTGGCGCGTCCGGAATTCAATGCGGCGGAAATCGGGGCGATTGCCCATCTGTATCGCGCTGAAGTCTACCGCAGCACCATCTGGCGCACCCGCCTGGACAACACCACCAACTGGGCGATCGTCACCATGGGCATCGCCCTGTCGACCACCTTCTCCAGCCGCGAGGCCTCGCCAGCGCCCCTGCTGCTGGTGGGGCTGCTGCTGGCGCTGTTTCTGGCCCTCGAAGCCCGGCGTTACCGCTATTTCAACGTCTGGCGCGCGCGGGCGCGATGGCTGGAAGCCAACCTCTACGCGCCGATGCTGGCGGACGCGCCGGCTTCTCCCGATCAGGCTTCTCCCGATCAGGTCTCGCGTGACCCGACCTGGCGCGACCGGCTGGCGCGTGACTACCTGACGCCGCGCCATCATATTTCGTTCGCCGGATCGGTGGGGCGCAGGTTGCGCCGCAGCTATGTCTGGATCCTCGCCATCCAGACCGCGGCCTATTGCATCAAGATCGGCGTGCATCCCGTTCCTGCGTCCGGGCTGTCGGAGATCGTGGAGCGGGCGGCGCTGGGGCCGTTGCCCGGATGGCTGATCCTGACAATCGGCGTCGTCTACAACGCAGGCTGGATGATCCTGGCGCTCACCTCATGGTGGCGGGATCGCCAGAAACACGGCGGCAGGAAAGCAAATGCTTCCATGGGATAGGCCGCAGCTCATCGCCGCGCGCCCATGCCGAAACGCGCCGCGCCGGCGCCAGCGACAATTCAGAACCCAAAGGATGGCTACATGACCACGCACGATTCCGGCCTGGCTCCCAGGGAGGCGACGCAGGCGGTCGCCGATATGCACGCGGCGACCCTGAAAACCCTGCCGTTCGGGGACACGCAAGATTTCGCCGATGCGGCGCGCGGCTTTCTCGGCGCGATCGACAATGCGCATATTGTCTCGGACAGGGGCCGCACTGTCTGGAGCCTCAAGGACTATGGCTTCCTGGCCAGCGAAGAGGCGCCGCTGACGGTCAATCCGAGCCTGTGGCGGCAATCGCGGCTCAACATGCATCATGGCCTGTTTGAGGTTGTGCCTGGGGTCTATCAGGTGCGAGGGTTCGACATCGCCAACATGACCCTGATCGAGGGCGAAACCGGCGTGATCGTCTATGACGCCCTGTCGGCGATCGAGGGCGCGCGGGCGGCGATCGAACTCTACTACAAACATCGCGGTTACAGGCCGGTCGTCGCCATCATCTTCTCGCACACCCACGCGGATCACTGGGGCGGCGCGCGCGGCGTCGTTGATGAAGCGGCGCTGGCGAGCGGCGCGGTGCCGGTGATCGCGCCCGACCTGTTCATGGAGCACGCGGTTTCGGAAAACATTATCGCCGGACCGGCAATGCTGCGCCGGGCGCAATACCAGTTTGGCCCCCTGCTGAAGAAGGGCCCACGCGGTCAGGTTGACGCCGGCCTGGGCAAGATGATCTCCGCGGGCGGCGTGGCGCTGGTGCGGCCGACGGACCTGATCCGCAAAACCGGCGAGACGCGGACCATCGACGGCATCGAATTTGAATTCCAGATGGCGCCGGAAACCGAGGCCCCGGCGGAGATGCACCTTTACGCGCCGCGGTACCGGATGCTGAGCCTGGCGGAGAATTGCACCCACAATTTCCATAACCTGCTGCCATTCCGCGGCGCGGAGGTGCGCGACGCGCTGGCGTGGTCGAAGTATCTCGATGAGGCCCTGCACATGTGGGGAGACAAGGCCGAGGTGATGTGCGGCCAGCATCACTGGCCAGTCTGGGGGCAGGAGCGGGTCGCCGCCATGATCCGGCAACAGCGCGACCTGTACAAATTCGCCCACGACCAGACGGTGCGCCTGATGAACCACGGGCTCACCGCCGCGGAAATCGCCGAGACCATCCGTCTGCCCGCAAGCCTCGAACAGGCCTGGCACGCCCGGGGATATTACGGCCACATCCGCCATAACGTGAAGGCGATCTACCAGAAGTATCTGGGCTGGTACGACGCCAACCCGGCCACCCTCGACCCGCTGCCGCCGGTTGAGAGCGGGCGCAAGTTCGTCGAATACATGGGCGGCGCCGAAGCGATTCTCGACAAGGCGCGCCGGGATTTCGACAGGGGCGAATTCCGCTTTGTCGCCCAGGCGCTAAGTCACCTGACGTTCGCTGAGCCGGACAACGCGGCGGCCCGCGCCATGCTGGCCGACACGTTCGAGCAACTCGGCTATCTGGCGGAAAGCGCCACCTGGCGGAATGCCTATCTGTTTGGGGCGCAGGAACTGCGCCACGGCATGCCGTCGGTTCCGTCGCGCGGGGGCATGCCGCTGGAAACCGTCGCCGCCCTGCAGACCGGCCAGGTGTGGGACATGCTGGCGGTGCGGCTGAACGGCCCCAAGGCGGAAGGCCGGCGCATGGTGCTGAACTGGGCGCTGACGGAGCCCGACGAACACTGGGCGATGACGCTCGAAAACAGCGCCCTGACCTGCATCGCCGTTCCGCCGCGCCCGGCCGCCGATCTCACCATCACCCTGCCGCGCGCCATGCTGAACCGCATTATCGCCGGGCAGACAGATTTTGCAGCGGCTGCCGCAGCCGGTGACATCGTGATGACCGGCGACGGCGCGCGACTGGTGGAGCTGATGTCGCTCATGGACGAGTTTCCGCGGATGTTCGAAATCGTCGAGCCAAAGCGCGCCGCCATATCCTGAGCACCGCAGCGGTCGACTTCGCATACGGGCGCCGCTTCGAGCGGCGCCTTTTGTGCGAAGAAAGTGAGCGGCGCGCTTCAGCGTGGGTCAGGGGTCCTGATCCTGTCCGACAACAGGCGCAAGCCGTTCAGAACCACAAGAACGGTCCCGCCTTCATGCCCGATTACCGCAAGCGGCAGCGGCAGGTTGAAGAACAGGCCGCCGGTGACCAGCACCAGCATGGCGCCGATGGCGAAGATGAAATTCTGCCGCATGATTGACACCGTGCGGCGCGCCAGATGGTGCGCCTCGGCAAGTTTTCGCATGTTCTCCGACAGAAGGGCGACATCGGCGGCCTGAAGAGCCACATCCGACCCGGCCGCGCCCATGGCGATGCCAACGTCAGCGCGGGCGAGAGCGGCAGCGTCATTCACGCCGTCGCCGACGAAAGCGACAGCCCCATCGCGCGCCAGTTCGCCAATGGCGTCCACCTTGTCTTTCGGCAACATACCGGCGCGGATATCCTCTGGCGCGATGCCGAGCTCGCCGCCAATGCGCAGCGCCACGGGCCTGCGGTCGCCGGTCAGCATGACGATTTTACGGACGCCGCTGTCACGCAGCGCCTGCAATGCGGGCGCGGATGTGGCGCGCGCTTCATCCGCAACGGTCACCGCGCCAAGCACTTTGGGACCGCGTCCAAGGTAGACAACGGTGCGCGCCCCTTCCTCCAGTTGCGTCAGGGCCGGGTTGTCAATGGTCGCCCCCATGGCGGAGGCCATGCGCGCGTTGCCAGCCCATACCTGGCCGACGCTGTCGCGGCCGAGTATCCCGGCGCTTGGATGAGCGCTGACATCGGTGACAGCGACGCCTGTCAGTCCGCGCGCCGCCGTCTCACGGAGAATGGCTGCGGCGATGTGATGTTCAGAGTGGGCCTCAACCCCGGCGAGCAGCGACAGAAAGCCGTCTTCATCGCCATCGGACGCGACAATCTGATTGATCGTGGCGCGCCCCGTCGTCAGGGTGCCGGTCTTGTCGAAGGCGAAGGTTTTCACCGCCGCCAGGGTCTCAATGGCGCCGCCGCCCTTGAACAGCACGCCGCCGCGCGCCGCCGCGGACAGGGCCGACAGGATGGCGGCGGGCGCAGAGATGACGATCGCGCAGGGGCTGGCCGCGACAAGCAGGGTGGCGGCCCGGTACAGGGACTGCTCCCAGTCGCGCCCCAGGAGGAAGAAGATGACGAAGGCGAGCGCCGCGCCGACGATAACGGCGACAGTATAGCGTTGGCCGAACCAGGCGCTGAAGCGCTCGGACGGCGCCCTGGCCTCCTGCGCCTCGGTCACCAGCCTGATCATCCGGGCGATCGTGCTGTTGGCGACGGTGCGGGAGACGACCACCTCCAGCACGCCATCAAGATTGATGGTGGCCTCGAACACCTGCTGGCCTGGTTCCTTGGAGACCGGCATGGACTCGCCGGTGATATTGGCTTCATCAATGCCGCCCCGACCGTGGGCGATCACTCCGTCGGCCGGCACGCGCGCGCCCGGACGCAGGATCACAACGTCGCCGACCACAAGTTCCGAGGCGGGGATTTCAACGACGGAGCCATCGGCCGCCTTGCGTGAGGCCGTCTCAGGTCGCAGCGCCATCAGCGCTTCGACGGCGCGGCGCGCCCGGCCGAGCGCCCGGTGCTCGAGCGTGGTGGAGACGCTGAACAATGTCAGCAGCACCGCGCCTTCAAACGCCGCCCCGACAACGGCGGCTGCGACAGCCGCGGTTATCATCAGCAGATCAATGTCCAGAATACGCTGCTTGTACAGCGAGGACAGCGCGCTCCAGGCTGTTGGAACGCCGCCTGCAAGAAAAACGAGCGTGACGCCTGACCATTTCAGGAGCGCGTGGCCGCCTGCCGGGCCCCAGATTCCAGCCGCGGCCAGCAGAAGACCCAGTACGGTCACGAGCGACAGGCATGTGGGAAGATCGAAAGAAAAACGCTTCATGTACTGATGGTCCAGATTGTGCGCCGGGCGCGGCGGTCTGCTTTGCCGACGATCTGTCGTCGCCGTTGGCGTTAGCGTTAACGGATGCCATGGCGGAGCGCCCCGCTACTGCAAGACCGCTGGCGCGCCTTGTCGGGGAGCGGCGCTCCATGAGGATATGATACGCGGTCAAAGGATCGCAACCAGAAGGCCCAAAGCAGAGCGGCGGGGGCGTCCCGGTTCAGCCTGTCCAGAGTCGCGAGGATGGACGGGGCTGTCTCACAACAGACGGCGGGTGCTCTGTGACGGCGCGCTGATCAGGGCCGCCTCCAGCGAGTCGAGAATGTTCTCGAGGGTAAACCGTTGCCCCCATAGCCTGTCTTGCGCAGTTTCGCTGTCCTCAAGGGCGGCGTCCCGGGCGGACATGGCTGTATTCGCGTATATGTTCAGCAGGAACAGCCGTTGATAAAGTAATTCTGAAGCTACTTTTATCATTTTCTTCAGCTGATCAAAGCAGGCGACATGGGCCGAATTCCAGCGGTTATCGAGCGCACGGGCGAGCGCCTCCCGATTTGTAGCATGCAGATGTGAGGTAAACCGCATATATCCGCGCCACTGCGGTTCATTCTCAAGCTCTTCTTTCGAGCCAAAATGATAGTGAATGGCCGCGTTACTCTTCTGGCCGGCCGCCGCAACAATCTGCTGGACGGTGACGGCGTTCAACCCGTGATGGGCAAACAGGAGTTGGGCCGCCATTCTTGATACCAAGGCCCGGTGAGCTTGACTCACCGGGCCTTGGTGAAGCCCGTGCGGCGCTTGAGCAATTCAGAATGCGGATGCGTCAGCATCTTCGCATTCTGGTATGAGTTGCGCCCTGGTCTGGATTGAAGGCGCGCGTCCCCCTTCCGGGGCTCTTGACTTTGGGTCAACTGGCGGAGGAGCGCTACGGCGCGCCGATGTACAACGTCCACCGGGCCGATCTCATCAACCTGCTGCGCGACGCGCTGCCGGACTGCAGCCTCAAACTGGGCGCCAGGTGCGAATCCATCAGCCAGAGCGCGTCCGGCGTCACCGTTACGCTGGCGGAAGGCAAAACGGTTGAAGGCGATGTCCTGATCGGATGCGACGGCATCCATTCCGCTGTCCGCCGGGCCATGCGCGGAGATGAGGAAAAGCACGACGCGCGGATTCTGATGTGGCGATCGCTGATCCCCGCTGAAAAGCTGGAGGGGCTTGGGCTTGAGGAACGCGGCAACTACTGGTTCGGCCCGGGGCGGACGCTGATCACCTATTGGGTCCGGCCGAAGAACCTCTACAGCATCCTGGCGTCGGTCCCCGCCAGCGAAGTGACGCGGGAGAGATTGGTCCGACAGTGGCGACATTGATGAAATGCTCGCCTCGTTTTCGGACGCCTGCCCGCGCGCGCTGCAGATGCTGCGGCAGTGCGAGACCTCGTTCATTACCGTATGTGTTACCGCGACCCCATCGACGTATGGACGGAAGGGCGGGTGGCGCTGCTTGGCGACGCGGCGCATCCGATGGTCACGTTCCTGGCGGCGGACGCCGGACAGGCGATCGATGACGCCGTGGTCGCCTGTCGCGCTCTGCTGCGGGCGGCTTCGACCCCGCCAGCATCTGTCTCTCGGGCGAGCCGGCCGGCGGCGGGCTGGCCATCGCCCTGGCGCTGGCGTTGATTTCTCGTCGTTCATTCTGCAGACCCAGGCTTCAAAGGCGAAGGTCGTCGCCCTGGCGAACGCCGGGGGCGACCTGCTGAACTCGATCAAGGCCGCCAATGATTTCGCGGTGGCGCCGGGCCAGCGCCTCGTGCCCATCATCGGCGCGATTACAGAGGTTCACGCGCCCGGGCCCAAGGCCACGCAAGGCATGCTGATGCTTGAGCCCTTCTACTGGAACCAGTCGGAGAGTTCGCGCAAGTGGAGCAAGAGATACAGGGACGTCACGGGCAAGATGCCGAATTTCGTCCAGGCGGGCGCCTATTCCGCCACCATGAACTATCTGAAGGCGGTGAAAGCCGTGGGTGCGGACAACCCGGCCGTAGTGATAAAATATCTGAAATCCCAGCCCATCAACGACATGTACGCCCGCAACGGGCGCATCCGGGAAGATGGGCGCATGGTGTACGATCTGAATATTGTGGAAGTGAAAAGGCCAACCGACATATCTGAAGACTGGGACTATTAGACAATCAGGGAAGTTGTTCCCGGTGATGAAGCGTTCCAGCCGCTCGCGGAATCGCGCTGCAAGCTGGTGAGGTTGTAACGGCGCGTCGCGGGGAGGGGGCCACCTCCCCGTCGCCAGGCCGCGACCGGAAGCGGCGCAATGGCGGAGACGCGGACAAGGTGTTACACGCCCGCAGGCAACCAGTTCAGGGATTTGGGGAATGCAGGCGATGATTCAGCCGGGCGCGACGTTCAGGGACAATCTGCAGCAATTGCCGCCCATTGATGGCGTGCAGCGCATCGATCTTCTGGATGGCAATGGCGCCGTGATCGCCAGCATCGAAAACCTGCCGGGCAAGCAAGGCTCCCTGGCTGTCTATCAGTACCTGAGGCAGGCCTTTGCCGTCCTCGACGCCAGGGCGGCCGGGCACGGCCTCGACGTGTTCGCCGAGCATACGGCTGATGCGCGCAGCCGCCCGGGCGCGCACCCGAATATCGACCGCCTGCTCGCCATCGTCGCTGGCGGCGCGCCGCTAAAGATTGAGGTCATCGCCGCCGGTTGCTGATCTGACCCAGCCGCGCGCTGCGCGGCAGGCGAAACCAAAGCCGAAAACAAAGACAAAGCCAAAATCAGAACTGCGGCGGCGAGCCCGTGAAGGACGCCGCCGCCTTCGCGCCGCAACCGGCGCGCAGGGCGCGGCGCCAGCGCCGCCAGCCAAAGCCGGAGCCACCGGGGTCCGGGAGGCTGTGCAGATCTTGCCGCCTGGACTGTCGCGCCCTTCGATGCCAGCCGCCACGGTTCCGCATCAGGCTGAAACCGCCGCAACAGGCATATGACCCGCCGCGAGAAATTGGCACAATTATTGCTTTTCGCTATTGGGCGAAACGGGATCACATGGCTTCACATGAGCGGCGGAACGCCAGAACAGCGACAAAAGCTCCGCGTTGCCATTGTGGAGGAGAACAGCATCCGGGCTGCGATCCTTGTTGATGGCCTGCACGACGCAGGGATCCTCGACACCCATGTGGTCGCCGGAACCGGCCAGATGCTCCGCCGGCTGGCCGACCTGGAGCCGGACGTCATCATCATCGGCATCGAAAACCCCAGCCGCGACGTGCTTGAGCAGATGTTCCAGATGTCCAGGCTGGTCGCCAGGCCCGTCGCGATGTTCGTTGACCACTCGGATGGCGAGATGATCCGCGCGGCGGTCGAGGCGGGCGTGTCCGCCTACGTCGTGGACGGCCTGCGCAAGGAGCGGGTCAAGGCGATCGTCGACATGGCGGTGACCCGCTTCCAGGCATTTGACCGCCTGCAGCGCGAGCTTGACGCGGCCCGCAACGAACTCGCCGCCCGCAAGATTATTGAACGCGCCAAGGGCATCCTGATGCAGAGCCGCCAGATGACGGAGGAGGAGGCCTATGCGCTGCTGCGCCAGACGGCGATGAATGAAAAGCGAAAACTCGTCGACATCGCCCAAAGCCTTGTGACGGCGGCGTCGCTGCTCGGGAAGTAGATCTATGGGACGCGACACAATGTTCAGGAACGGGCTCAGGGACGCCGGCGGCGCGGATGGGGTTGGCGCGCCGGCAGCCGGTCCGGGCCATGTTTCCGGCGCGCGCGGCGCCGTCAGGGCGCCCCGGCGCGTCGTGCGCGCCGGCTTCATTCCACTCATTGACATGGCTGTTCTCGTTGCGGCCGAGCGTCAGGGATTTGCGCGACGGGAAGGGGTGAGCCTCGAACTGGCGCGCGAGGTGTCGTGGTCGAACATTCGCGACCGGCTCGCGGTCCGGCAGTTTGACGTGGCGCACATGCTGAGCCCAATGCCGGTCGCCGCCCAGATTGGCGTTGGCTCGAATCCGGCGCCCTGTTTCACCCCCTTCGCGCTTGGCGGCGGCGGCAACGCCATCACCCTGTCGGTGGCCCTGTACCGGGAGATGCAACAGCTTGCGGGCCTCAGCGGAACCGAGGGCGCGCTGGCGAACGCGCGGGCGTTGCGAGCGGTGATCGCGCGGCGCAAGCGCGACGGCGAGCGGCCCCTGGTGCTGGCGATGACCTACCCGTTTTCATCGCACAACTATGAACTACGCTTCTGGCTCGCCGCGGGGGGCATCAATCCCGACCGTGACGTCGCATTGATCGTGACGCCGCCGCCGATGACCGCAGATGCGCTCGCCTCCGGCGTGATTGATGGTTTTTGCGTCAACGCGCCCTGGAATGTCATCGCGGTGGAGAGCGGCGTCGGGCGCATTGTCGCCACCAAAGCGGACATCTGGCCGGCGGCGCCCGAAAAAGTGCTTGGCGTCAGCCCGGCCTGGGCCGGGGCGAATGACGAAACCCTGATGCGCCTCATCGTTGCCCTTGATGCGGCGGCGCGCTGGTGCGATGTCCCGGACAATCATGGCGATCTCGCCGACATGCTGGCGGATCCGGCCTGCATCGGCGCGGCGCCGGAGATGATCCGCCGCCTGCTGCGGGGGGAGCTGTCCGTTGACCCGGCTGGCCAGACGCGGCGCATCGACAGCTATGTCACTTACCACGCTGGCGGCGTGAACTTCCCGTGGCTCAGCCAGGCGCGGTGGATCTACAGCCAGATGATCCGCTGGGGACAGGCCCATTGGGATCCAGCCAGGCTGGACAGTGTTGCGGCGGCCTACCGGCCCGACATCTACGGCGCCGCGCTCTCCGGGCGGGCCCAGGACATTCCGGCGGTTGACAGCAAGCCTGAGGGCGCCGCCACCCCAACCGTGGTGGCGACAAACGGGGGGCAGTTGCAACTGGCGGCGCAACCATTTCTGGATGGGCGCATGTTTGATCCTGAAGACCTGCCGGAATATGTGCGCGGCTTCCCGATCCGCGCCTGAGGTTGAAGGGCGCCCGGGATGAGGCGGACGAAGCGCTCCCGCGGGTCGGGACACTGTCGCGGAATGCCCGTTTCGCAGGCAGCGTGACGCAGGGAGCGGCGCCGTGGGTCATCTGCCGTCTTGAGGGCCGCCGCCGGGGCGCCTATCGTTGTACTGTCCGGCCTGACAACGACGTCATGGCCGGCGGAGACTTGACCAGGGAAGCCCTGGCCGGTGATGGCCTGGCTGATGGCGGTCTCCCCGAAACGCCGCGCCACGGCGTTCCTTTCCGACATTGACGTCGCCCCTTGTCCCCTTTGTCGCCCCAGCCGCGCGCCCGTGCGCGCCTGATGTGACGCGCGTCGCCCTCACACGCCCGCAACTGCCAGTCCGGAGGATCACCAATGCCCCTGCGATCGAGAAAGCCAGAGCCGGCGGCTCCCGGAAGGCTGGGCCCGCTTGCGAAGCTGCCGGTATTCCATGACCTGCGTGGGCGGCGCGCGGTCGTTGCCGGCGGCTCCAGCGCCGCCGCCTGGAAGGCCGAGTTGCTGGCCGCCGCCGGAGCCCATGTGGAGATCTACGCCCCATCGACGGGCGAGGACATGGAAAACCTGCTGCGCCATGGCCCGGCGGACGGCAGCCTCACGATCCATGAGCGGCGATGGACGCCGGACGCTCTGGACGGCGCGGCGATTGCGGTGGCGGACGCCGGGGACGATCAGGAGGCGGCGGCCTTTGCCGCCGCTGCCCGCGCCGCTGGCGCGCCGGTGAATGTCATCGACAACCCTGCTTTCTGCGACTTCCAGTTCGGGGCCATCGTCAACCGCTCGCCGGTGGTGATCGGCATTTCGACCGATGGAGCCGCCCCGATCCTGGGGCAGGCGATCCGCCAGAAAATTGAGACGCTGCTGCATCCTTCGCTTGCCTTGTGGGCGGCGCTGGCGCGCAACATCCGCGGTCAGGTTCTGGAGCGCGCCTCCCAGGGGCTGGCCCGCCGCGTTTTCTGGGAACGCTTTGCCGGCCTGGCGCTCGGGGGGCGTCCGCCAGCATCCCTGACGGATCTGGACGCCGCGTGTGATGCGATGGCGATCGCACCCCATGCATCGGGCCGGGTCACGCTGGTCGGCGCCGGGCCAGGCGATGCCGAACTGCTGACGCTCAAGGCCATGCGGGCGCTGCAATCTGCTGATGTGATCCTGTTCGACGATCTGGTGTCCGACGACGTGCTTGAGCTGGCGCGCCGGGAAGCGCGGCGCCTGATGGTGGGAAAGCGGGGTGGCCGGGCTTCCTGCAGCCAGGACGACATCAACAGCCTGATGGTGCGGCTGGCGCTTGAGGGCAAGCATGTTGTCCGGCTCAAGTCCGGCGATCCGATGATTTTCGGCCGCGCCGGCGAAGAGATCGCGTGTCTCAGGCGCGCTGGCGTGCCGGTCGAAATTGTATCCGGCGTGACCGCCGGCATCGCCGCCGCCGCATCACTGGGCGTCTCGCTCACCCACCGGGAGGCGGCGCAATCCGTGCGGTTCGTGACCGGGTGCGCGAAAACCGGGCGGTTGCCCGCGGATCTTGACTGGCGGGGACTGGCGGATCGCAGGACGACAACAATCTATTACATGGCCGGCGCCACGGCGCGGGAGATCGCCGGGAAATTGATGGCGGCCGGCTATCCCGCCGATGGGCCTGCGGTGATGGTCAGCAATGTATCGCGCGCGGAAACCCGCTGGAACGGCCCGCTCCGCGCCCTTGGCGATGCGGCGCGCGGCCGGGACCCGGGCCAGCCCGTGCTCATCGGTGTCGGCGAGGTATTCAGGGACGCATTCAGGCCTGGGCAGGCTGGACATTATCAAGACAAGCAAGAGAAAACTGGATATTTGAAAGCCAAATACTGGCAAATGCCAGCGGACAAGCTGCAACCGGCGCAGGCATGATGTTCCGTCGCCCGCAACGAAGAATGGCGAGGGGCAGGTTGGGAATGCGTCAGTATTGTTGCGATCTGGCGTGAGGAACCTGTTTTTCGCGGTTGTCACACCAGGCCGCGTTCGCGGATCGCTCCTTCCGGAAACGGAAGGAGCTTTTTTCTTTGCACGGACATGACGATTGCAACGTCCAGGCGCCGAACATGCAAGTTGTTGCACCGATTTCAGGCGCCAAGCTGATGATATGTTGTTCGCGGCGCCCAAACTATCTCCTTGAGCGCAACGGGTTGATTTAATAGCATTAAATACATCGGAGCCATGACAAAGACGTCATCGCTCCCCAGCCATTCCCGCCAGATCTGGCGGACGGCGGCCAGTTAACTGGCATCCCAACCGACAACGGCGTCGCACGAACAGCCCAGATCCACTCGCGATCTGCCGGCGCGTTCCTGCGACGTTTTTTGTGTTTCCACTTCAGATACGCGTCAGATCATGCATCTGCGCGGAAAGGAGGCCTGAGATGCCCCGAAAGCTTGTTGTTGTCGGCAACGGCATGGCGGCCGGCCGCGCGCTGGATGAGCTGCTCGCCCGTGACCCGGATGCGTATTCGGTGACAATTTTTGGCGCGGAACCACGCGTCAATTACAATCGCATCATGCTTTCTCCAGTATTGTCTGGACAAAAGGCCTACGAAGACATTTTGATTCACGATGACGCCTGGTATGCGGCCAACCGCATTGACCTGCGGCGCGGCGTGGCGGTCACCCACATCGACCGCGCCGCGAAGCAGGTGCTCGGCGCCGATGGCTCCGTCACGGACTATGACGCGCTGCTGCTGGCAACCGGGTCGTCGCCGTTCGTCCTGCCGGTTTCGGGCGCCGATTTGCCCGGCGTGGTGAGCTTTCGCGACCTCG
This sequence comes from Camelimonas sp. ID_303_24, assembly GCF_053543495.1. Taxonomy (NCBI): domain Bacteria; kingdom Pseudomonadati; phylum Pseudomonadota; class Alphaproteobacteria; order Hyphomicrobiales; family Chelatococcaceae; genus Camelimonas; species Camelimonas sp. ID_303_24. Next base: position 50,570 of record NZ_JBLLJM010000018.1, on the reverse strand, counting down.
ACGATGTGGACGCCATGCTGGCGGCGGCGCGCAAGGGCGGCCGCGCCGTGGTTATCGGCGGCGGTCTGCTCGGTCTGGAGGCGGCGGCTGGGCTGGCGGCGCAGGGCATGGACGTCACCGTTCTCCACCTGATGCCCACGCTGATGGAGCGTCAGCTCGATCCCTCCGCGGGCTATCTGTTGCAACGGGCCATGGAGCAGCGGGGCGTTGCCATCCGCTGCCGGGCGAACACCCACGCCATTCTCGGCGATGCGCATGTCACGGGCGTCAGGCTCGACGACGGGGAGGAACTGCCGGCGGATCTGGTGGTGATGGCGATCGGCATCCGGCCCAACGCCGCGCTGGCGCGCGCGGCTGGTCTTGACGTCAACCGCGGCGTGCTGGTTGGCGACGACATGCGGACCAGCGATCCGGATATTTTCTCGGTCGGCGAATGTGTCGAGCACGGCGGCGTCTGCTACGGCCTCGTTGCGCCGCTCTATGACATGGCGAAGGTCGCAGCGGCGGGTCTGGCGGGCGACGCGACGGCTGCGTTCACCGCCTCGCTCACGGCCACCCGCCTCAAGGTTACGGGCGTCGATCTGTTTTCTGCTGGCGATTTCGGCGATGGCGACGACCGTCAGGAAGTGGTGCTGCGCGACGCGGCGCGCGGCGTCTACAAGCGCGTCGTGTTGGAAGGCGACCGGGTGGCCGGCGTGGTGCTTTACGGCGATACCGTTGACGGTTCGTGGTTCTTCGATCTGTTGCGCCGGGGAACCGATGTCTCGCAGATGCGCGACACGCTGATCCATGGCCAGTCGTTCGCGGCGGGCGCGCCGCAGGATCCGGCGGCGGCAGTCGCGGCCTTGCCGGACGACGCGGAGATTTGTGGCTGTAATGGCGTCTGCAAGGGCAAAATTCTCCAGACGATCGCGGGGGAGGGACTGACCTCGCTGGCCGATGTGCGGGCGCATACCAAGGCCTCGGCCTCATGCGGCGTTTGCACCGGCCTTGTTGAGCAACTGATGTCGCTGACGCTGGGGGCGGCGTTCGCGCCGGCGGCGGTGGAGCCGATGTGCGGCTGCACCGACCTTGGCCACGACGAGACGCGCCGTCTGATCCGGGCCGGATCCCTCAGGTCGATCCCGGCCGTGATGCAGGAGCTTGGCTGGAAGACGTCTGGCGGCTGCGCCAGATGCCGCCCGGCGCTCAACTATTATCTTCTGTGCGACTGGCCTGAAGAATACGAGGACGACGCCCGCTCCCGCTACGTCAACGAACGTGTCCACGCCAATATCCAGAAGGATGGCACCTATTCGGTCGTGCCGCGCATGTGGGGTGGCCTCACCAATCCGCGCGAGTTGCGCGCCATCGCCGACGTGGCGGAGCGCTATGACATTCCGGCGGTGAAGGTGACGGGCGGGCAACGCATCGACCTTCTGGGCGTGCGCAAGGAAGACCTGCCCGCTGTCTGGGCAGATCTCAACAGGGCCGGCATGGTTTCCGGCCACGCTTACGCCAAGGGTCTGCGCACGGTGAAGACCTGCGTTGGCTCCGACTGGTGTCGGTTTGGCGCCCAGGACTCGACCGGCCTTGGCGTGCAGATCGAAAAGTTCATGTGGGGTTCGTGGACGCCGGCCAAGGTGAAGATGGGCGTCTCCGGCTGCCCGCGAAACTGCGCCGAGGCGACCTGCAAGGACGTGGGGGTGATCTGCGTCGACTCCGGCTTCGAGATTCACTTCGCTGGCGCCGCAGGCCTGCACATCAAGGGAACGCAATTGCTGACCCGCACGGCAACCGGGGACGAATGCATCGAGGTCATCGCCGCGCTCACCCAATTGTATCGCGAGCAGGGGCGCTATCTGGAGCGCATGTACAAATGGGCCGAACGGGTTGGCGTCGACGCCATCCGCGCAGCCGTCGTCGGTGACGCGGAAAAGCGCCGGGCCCTCTTCGAACGCTTCGTCATCTCGCAACGCAAGGCGCAGATCGACCCATGGGCCGAACGGGCCGCAGGGCGCGAGGCGCATGAATTCACCCCGATGGCCAATCTGAAACTGCTGGAGGCGGCGGAATGACTGAATGGATTGATGTGGGCCGGATCACCGACATTCCGGTTCAGGGCGCCCGGGTTGTCGCAGCCCCCGTTGGCGATATCGCGGTGTTCCGTACGGCGGATGGCTCCATCTTCGCCCTGCGCGATCGCTGCCCGCACAAGGGCGGCCCGCTTTCGGAGGGCATGGTGCACGGAAACGCCGTGACCTGCCCGCTCCACAACTGGGTCATCAGCCTGGAAACCGGGCAGGCGCAAGGCGCCGATCATGGCTGCGCCGGCAAGATTCCAGTGCGGATCGACGGCGAGCGGATCCTGCTGGCCGCTTCAGCCCTCCGCCAATACGCGGCCTGAACCGCCGCACAGCTGAACGACGGCCGCGCCAAAGGTCGCATCAAGGCCGGCCTGTCCCCCGAAAGGACGCACCATGTCATACCTTCCCCCCGCCGAATATGTCGCCAAGATGGTTGACGCTGGCGAATCCAAGATCTTCATGTCGACCCGCGACACGGTGATCCGCGCCTTCATGGCGGGCGCCATCCTGTCGCTGGCCGCTGCCTTCGCCGTCACCATCAATGTACACACGGGGCAGCCTCTCGCCGGCGCCATCCTGTTCCCCGTCGGTTTCTGCCTGCTCTATCTGATGGGCTTTGACCTGCTGACCGGCGTGCTCATGCTGTCGCCGCTCGCCCTCATCGACCGGCGCCCTGGCGTGACCTGGGGGGGCGTGTTGCGGAACTGGGGGCTGGTGTTTCTTGGCAATTTCGCCGGCGCGCTCACCGTGGCGCTGATGATGGCCGTCATCTTCACCTATGGCTTCACCCAGGCGCCGGACGCGGTGGGCCAGAAGATCGGCGTGATTGGCGAGGGACGGACCGTGGGCTACGCAGCCCACGGCGCCGCCGGCATGTTGACCCTGTTCATTCGCGGCGTGCTGTGTAACTGGATGGTCGCGACTGGCGTTGTTGGCGCCATGATGTCGACGTCAGTTTCCGGCAAGGTCATCGCCATGTGGATGCCGATCATGCTGTTTTTCTACATGGGATTCGAGCACTCCGTTGTAAACATGTTCCTGTTCCCTTCAGGTCTTCTGCTCGGCGGCCATTTCTCGGTGATGGATTATCTGGTCTGGAATGAAATTCCGACCGTGCTGGGCAATCTTGTCGGCGGCCTCACCTTTGTCGGCCTCACGCTTTACACCACGCACGTTCGCACTGGCGCGAAGCGCGCGCCCCGCGCGAACCTCCGCGCCAGCATCGCGCCGGCTGAATAGCCGGTTTTCCGCCAGTCTCCGTCTTCCCGCCGGTCCGGCGGGACGTTCCTGGAGCAGTTTTCGATCAATCCGGATCGCAAACTGCTCCAATTCTCCCTGGCTGGAGCGAATTCTGATCGATCAGCCGTTTCCGGCTGACCGGAAGACGCTCCATGTGGAGCACCCATGCCCGGATCTCTTGCGATATCGATTGGCCAGCACTCCGACCGGGGCCGGAAGGAGATCAACCAGGATTTCCATGGCGCGCTCATCCCCGAGGGCGCCGCTTTGGCGATGAAGGGCGTGGCCATCGCCATTGCCGATGGCATCAGCAGCAGCCCGGTGGGCGGCGTCGCGGCTGAAGCGGCGATACGCAGCTTTCTGACCGATTACTACTGCACGTCTGACGCATGGACGGTCAAAACCTCGGCGCAACGCGTCATTACAGCGGCCAATGCATGGCTCCACGCCGAAACCCGCCGGCATGCCGATGTGGGCGACGCTGACCGGGGGCATGTCTGTTCGTTCTCCGCAATGGTGCTGAAAGCGCGCCAGGCTCACATCTTCCATGTGGGCGATTGCCGGATCAGCCGCCTGCATGGCCGGTCGCTGGAGCCGCTGACGGAAGACCACCGGCTTGTCGTTTCGTCGCGGCAAAGCTATCTGGCGCGCGCCCTCGGCGCCCGTCCGGGCGTCGAAATCGACTATCGCGCCACGGACCTGCACATCGGCGATGTGTTTGTCCTGTCCAGCGACGGGGTGCACGAGCATGTGACGGGCGAAGACATCGCCGCCGCCATCGCCGCCCATCCGGACGATGCCGATGCAACCGCCCGCGACATCGCCGGTGCGGCGCTCGCGGCGGGTAGCGGCGACAACGTCACGGTGCAGATCGTCCGCATCGACGACCTTCCGGACATCGACGCGGACGACTGGCTCCCTGACGCGGCGCTTGAGCCCGCCGCACCGCCGGAGCCTGGCGTCCTGCTTGATGGCTATCGCATCATTCGGCCGCTGCATGTCAGCCACCGCAGTCACGTTTTTCTCGCCACCGACACGGAAACCGGCGAGACCGTCGCCCTCAAGACGCCCGCCACCGAACTGCGCAGCGATGTTGCCAGCCTCCGGCGGCTCATGATGGAGGAGTGGATCGCGCGACGCCTGAAGAGCCCGAATGTCATGCGGACGCCGCCACGCAGGCGCCGTCGCAGCGCGCTTTATGTGGTGACGGAGTACATTGAAGGGCAGACCCTGGCCCAATGGATGGCGGACCACCCGGAGCCGGATCTTGAAACCATCCGCAATATCACGGCGCAGATTGCCGCCGGGCTGCGCGCCTTCCACCGCGCCGAGATGGTTCATCAGGATTTGCGGCCGCAGAACGTGATGATCGATCGCTTCGGCGCCGTGAAGCTGATTGATTTTGGCGCGACCCGGGTGGCCGGCGTGGCCGAGGCCGGCCCCACCGACTGGGACCAGATTCTCGGAACCGTCCAATATACGGCGCCAGAGTATTTCCTTGGCGAACAGGGCGATGGCAGGGCCGATATCTTCTCCCTCGGCGTCATCGTCTACCAGATGCTCACCGGGCGCCTGCCCTATGGCGCCGGTATCGCGAAAACCCGCACGCGCATGCAGCAGGCCCGGCTGGCCTATGCGCCAGTGGCCGGATGGCGACCCGAGGTCCCGCCATGGTTCGACCTCGCCATCCGCAAGGCGACCCATCCCAATCCCTGGAAGCGTTATCAGGACGTGGATGAATTCATTCATGACCTGCGGCGGCCCAACCCGGATTTGCCGGGCGCCGGGCGCCAGCCGCTGATCCAGCGACATCCGGCCCGGTTCTGGCAAGGGGTGTCGGCGGGTCTGGCTGTTGTCGTCGTGGCGCTGCTGTGGCTTTTGTCCCGCGCCGCAAACCAGTTCTGATCCAGATCGCCAGGCAATCCGCCCAGGAAGCGCCCGCGCCGCCGCGCGGCGCATCCCCCTGGTCACGCACGATGGGGCCTATGCTTCCGTTTTTGATAGGCAGGCCCGGCTGGCGGCAGGCGCCGCATTGCCTGCCAGCTGGACATTCCTCCGGATCCAGCGCGCCGCCAGCCGGGCGCAGGTGACGACGTCGTATTGTAACTTACGTTGAAGTAAGATAACAGATCTTATGGTAAGTTTCCCGCGCACGCCTTCCGAAGCAGGAAGGCGCGCGGTTGCCAGGATCAGGGCCAAGGCCAGGATCAGGGAAGCAGCACGCGGACATAACCGGCGGCGATGCATCGGGGAGGGGAAGATGGAAACGCCAGAAACGGCGGAGCATTCACGCGTGGCGCAACCCCGTCCGCCGGCCGTTGCAGCAGGGGCGCCGCTGGCCGCCGGCCCTGGGGCGGATCTCGCCGTGGCGGACATTCTCGCGCGCGTTGAACATGAACGGGCGGCCGGCGGTGATAATGCGCGCGCCCAGGCCATCGCCCGCCAGCATGCCCTTGGCAAGCTTTCGGCGCGCGAGCGCATCGCCGCCTTCGGCGATCCCGGCAGCTTTCGCGAGGCGGGCGCCCTGGTGCGGCCGCTGCCGGAGCACGGCGTGATGCTGGACGCCCCGGCCGATGGGGTCATTACCGGGGACGTGCGCGTCGATGGTCGCCCCGTGGTGGTTTCCGCCACTGATTTTTCCGTGATGGGCGGCAGCAGCGGCAAGGCTGGCGGCCTGAAAAGCGCCCGCGCCATCCAGTACGCCATCGACCATGGCCTGCCTTATGTGTCGCTGATGGATGGCGGCGGCCATCGCATCCAGGAGGGGCTGGACAGCCGCCATTTCGCCGGCGTGTCGACGCCCTTCAAAAAGATGGTCGACCTGTCCGGCTGGACGCCGATCTGCGCCGCCATGATGGGGCCGGGCTTCGCCGGGCCGTCGAACTTCGCCGCCCTGGCCGATTTTGTCGTCATGGTGCGCGGAACTTCGACCATGGGCATCGCCGGCCCTGCGCTGGTCAAGGCGGCCACCGGAGAGGATCTGGACAAGGAGGAGCTTGGCGGCGCATCGGTGCAGGTGGACCGGTACGGTATCGCTGATCTGGCGGTGGACTCCGACGTCGCGGCGCTCGCGGCCATCCGGCGCTATCTCAGCTATTTCCCCCCCAACGCCCGCGCGCCCCTGCCGGTTCACCCCTGTGATGATCCGGTTGACCGGCGCGACGCGGCGCTGCTGGAGATGGTTCCCCCCAATTCACGCCGGGCCTATGACGTCCGCAGGGTGATGGAGGCGGTGGCCGATCGCGGCAGCGTCTTCGAGCTGAAACCCGGTTATGCGCGCAATGTGGTGACGGCGCTCGCCCGGCTGGATGGACGGCCCGTCGGCATTATCGCCAACCAGCCAAAACACTTTGCCGGCACGCTCGACAGTCCGGCCTGCGAAAAGGTCGCCCATTTCATTTCCGTCTGCGACGCCTTCGGGCTGCCGCTGGTGTTTTTCGTCGATATTCCCGGATTCCATGTGGGCTCTCCGGCGGAGCGCTCCGGGCTCGCCCTGCGCAGCGCCCGCATTATTTACGAACTTGGCCGGGCGACGGTGCCGCGCCTTTCGGTGATCCTGCGCAAGGGCTACGGGCTCGGTTTCATCGCCATGAATGGCGGCCGGACATTCGGCGCGGACCTCACCGTGGCGTGGCCGACGGCCGAGATCTGCGCCATGTCCATCGAAGGCGCTGTCGACGTCGCCTTCCGCAAGGACATTGATGCTGCGGAAAACCCCGGCGCCCGGCGCGCCGAGCTGATCGGGAAATTCCGCAGCCGGGTCAGCCCGCTTGCCGCGGCGGAAGGCTTCGGCGTCGACGACATTATCGACCCGCGTGACACCCGTCCCGTGCTGATCGAGGCGCTGGCCCGCACGGCGCCGCGCCGCAGCGCATCGTCGGCGCCGCCGAAATTCCACGACATCTCGCCGATCTGAAGCGGCGCGGGAAAACAGAAATCGAGACGGCGGAGCAGCCGTCCAGGGAGGAAAACATGAGCGATCAGCGTATTCCCGATGGACGGGCCGCCGGCCCGGAACTCAACCGGCGCGGACTGCTTGGGCTTGGCGCGGCGACGGCCGCGACCCTGGCTTTTCAATTGCCGGGCGCCCGTCCCGCCGCAGCCCAGCAGGCGGATGCGTTGCGTGTGTCCATCAACGTCAATCCCTCGACGCTGGACCCGGTCACCGGCCGGAGCGGCGGGGACCACCAGTTCCTGTTCCCGATATATGACACGCTGGTCCAGTGGGAGCCGGCGACCCTTGAGCCGAAGCCAGGACTGGCCAGCTCCTGGGAATATCGCGACGAACTCACCCTGGCGCTGCAACTGCGCCCTGGCCTCAAATTCCATGACGGAACGCCGCTTGACGCGGAGGCGGTGAAATTCAATCTCGACCGGAGCCGCGCCGACGAGAAATCCAACATTAAGGTGGATCTGGCATCTGTCGCCAGTGTCGAAACCAGCGGCCCGACCACGGTGATCCTGAAGCTGAAGTCGCCTGACAGGTCGCTGCCCCTGGTGCTGACGGACCGCGCCGGCATGATGGTGTCGCCGAAGGCGGTCGCAGCTGGCGGCGGCAGCGTCGACCGCGCACCGGTTGGCGCCGGTCCATGGAAGTTCGTCAAATGGGAAAACAACGCGCTCGTCGCTTACGAGCGTAATCCGGACTACTGGAACCGCGAGCAGCCGAAGGTGGCGCGCCTGAACCTGCGCGTCATCACCGAGGTGGCCACCGGAGTGCGATCGGTCATCGCCGGCGAAAACGACATGGTGCTCAATGTGCCGCCGATGCAGCGGGCCGTGCTGCAAAAAAGCGGCAAACTGGAGGTTTCCAGCGAACCTTCCCTGTATCTGCACATGGTCTATCTGGATTTCTCCAAACCGCCGTTCAATGAACTGCGGGTGCGCCAGGCCATGAACCTTGCTGTCGACCGGGAGCTGTTCAACAAGGCGACCCTGGCGGGGCTCGGGGAGCCGGCCTCCACCTGCTACCCGCAGAAATACTGGCCCCATGACAAGGCCGCCGCCGCCCTGCTGGCCTACGATCCGGACAAGGCGCGTTTCCTGCTGAAGGAAGCCGGGTTGCCGAAAGTGGAGTTCACCGCCATTGGCTACGCTGACCAGGCGGCGGTGCAACGCCAGGAAGTGTTGATGGAGATGTGGCGAAAGGTCGGGATCAACGCCAAACTGCGCGCGGCCACCGTCGCCGAGGCGTCAACCGCCTTCTTCTTCCAGCGCGCGGTCGACAGTTTCATCGCCGCCATCACGTCGCGGCCGGATCCGTCGATGGTCCCCTATACAATCTTCGGCAAGACTTCGCCCTATAACGGCGGCCGGCAGGAAATTCCGGGCATGGAGGAGGCGCTGGCCGCATCACGCGTCGGCGCCACCCAGGAGGCGCGCCAGGCCGCTCTGGCGAAAGTGCAGCGCATCGCCGCCGAACACGCCGTCTACGTGCCTTTGGCCTTCGACCCAAACGTGGTCGCGATGAACAAAAGGGTGCAGGGCTTTATCCCGAATCTCCTTGGCCGTCCCCGTTTCGAGAATGTGTCGGTCGGCTGAAACCGCCCCAACAGGAGGAATTCCGTCATGACCCGCGCCGATCCCCGTATGCCGCCGCGCGACGCCTGCGTGGCGCGCGACCTGATCGACCGACACGCCAGGGAGATCGGTGACGACGTGTTCGTCGTTTATGCCGATGGCGAGGCGTGGACATTCCGCCGCCTGCGCGACGAAGTGCGCAACTGTGCGGCGGCCTTGCAGGCGCTTGGCGTCAGGCAGGGCGATTTCGTGCTGAGCTGGTTGCCGAACGGGCGCGACTGCGTCCGCGTCATGTTCGCGCTGAACTATCTCGGCGCGGTCTATGTCCCCATCAACACCGGCTATCGCGGCGGCCTGCTGGCGCATGTCATCGAGAATTCCGGCGCCCGGCTCATGGTCGCCGACGCCCGTCTTGCCGACCGTCTCGCCGACGTGGACGCGGCGGCGTTGCAGGACGTTGTGACGGTGGGCGGCGCGCCGGTCAAAACGGCGGCCGGACTCAATTTCCTGCCCGAGGACGCGCTGCAGGGAGACGGCGCCCGCCTGAGCGACCCGGAGCGGGAGATCGCGCCCTGGGATACGTTGTCGGTCATTTATACGTCAGGCACCACGGGGCCATCCAAAGGGGTGCTGTCGTCGGCGTTGCAGGTATGGTCCACCTTCATTCCCAACAACTCCATGTTGCCGTCGGACCGGACGTTGGTCACCCTGCCCATGTTCCATATGGGCGGCGCCGGTCCCATCTGGGCGTCGCTGATGCGCGGCGGCTCTTTTGCGCTGGTCGAATCCTTCCGCACCCAGGATTTCTGGAACGTGGTGCGCCGCTTTGAGGTGACGCACACCATCCTGCTCGGCGCCATGACGCCCTTCCTGCTGAAAGAGCCGCCATCGCCGGGCGACCGCAATCATTCCCTGAAGAAGGTGGTGATGGTGCCGTTGTCCGACCAGCACCGCGAGTTCGCCGACAGGTTTGGCGTCTCGGTCATGACCAGCTTCAACATGACCGAGACCTCCTCGCCGCTGTTCGTGACGGATCCGCCGGTTCGGGGAACCTGCGGCCGCCCGCGCCCCGGCGTGGAGTTGCGCATCGTCGATGAAAACGACTGCGAAGCGCCGCACGGCGAAACTGGTGAACTGATCATCCGGGCCGATATGCCGTGGGCGCTCAACCACGGCTATCACCGCAATCCGGAGGCGACGGCGAAAGCGTGGCGCAACGGCTGGTTCCATACGGGCGACGCCTTCCGGCGCGATGAGGCCGGCAACTTCTTCTTCGTCGACCGCATGAAAGACGCCATCCGCCGGCGCGGGGAGAACATTTCGTCCTTCGAGGTCGAAAAGGAGATTGTCGCCCATCCGGACGTGCGCGACGCGGCGGTCGTCGCCGTGCCAAGCGAATTTGGCGAGGACGAGGTAATGGCGGTGGTGGCGCCGGCGCCCGGTCGCACCATTGATCTTGCGGATCTGGTGGCGTTCCTGACGCCCCGCCTCGCCCATTTCATGGTGCCCCGCTATTTCCGCATCATGGACGATCTGCCGCGCACGCCGACGGAAAAGGTGCAGAAGCACCTGCTGCGCGCTGATGGCGTCACGGGCGACGCCTGGGACCGTGAACAGGCAGGCATTGTTTTGAAGAAAGAGCGCCTTGGCGCCGGCGACAGGGAACAGGCTCATGCAATCCGGTGAGATCAACGCGGACCCGACGTTTGAGGAACGGCGGGCGCATGTGCGCGCCATGGGCGGCGGCGCCAAGCTCAAGGCGCGCCGGGATGCGGGCGTCATGAACGCCCGCGAGCGCATCGACGCCCTGTGCGACCCCGGCAGCTTCATGGAAATCGGCGAATTTGCCCACTCCGTCCGTCAGGATGACGCCGCCAGGACGCCGGCGGATGGCATTGTCACCGGCTTCGGCAAGGCTGGGGGGCGGGTGGTCGCGGTTGCATCTTTCGACCTGACGGTGCTCGGCGCCTCCTCGGCGCAAAACAATATCCGCAAGCTTGGCTTTCTCAAGGAAAGCGCTTCGCGGGCTGGCGTTCCATGCGCCTTCCTGATCGAATCCGCGGGCGCCCGCATGCCCGACATCCAGGGCGCCGCGGGCATGGGGCGCATTGGCCTGCTCAACAGCAACAACCGGGACCGTGATACGCCCTGGGTCAGCGCCGTGCTTGGCCCCTGCTACGGCATGGGGACCTGGTACGCCGTGCAATCGGATTTCACCAGCGTCCGCAGGGACGCCGCGTTCTCTGTGTCGAGCCCCAAGGTTGTTTCCGTTGCGTTGAGCCAGGAGGTGTCGCCGGAAGAGCTCGGCGGCGCCGACGTGCACGCGGAAATCACCGGCTTTGCCGACCATGTGGGCGAAACGGATGCGGACTGCATCGCGGCGCTCAGGCGCTTTCTGTCATACCTGCCGTCGCATGCCCAGGAAACGCCGCCCCTGGGGTGCGAGCCCGTGGAGGCCCACGATGGCGCGAGGATCGCAGCGCTGATCCCGCACGCGCGCAGCAAGGTTTACGACGGCCGCAAGCTGGTGGAGCTTGTCGCCGATGCCGGCTCCGTTCTGCCGTGGCGCACCCGATTTGGCCGGACGCTTGAAACCGCGCTCGCGCGCATCAACGGGCGCAGCGTCGGCATTATCGCCAGCAATCCCATGCGCAAGGGCGGCGCCATCGACGGCAAATCGTGCGACAAAATGACGGAATTCATCGTGTTGTGCGACAGCTTCAACATTCCGCTGGTTCTGCTGGCCGATACGCCCGGCTTCCTCGTCGGTCTGCAGGCCGAGCATGAGGCGGTCGCCGGCAAGATCATGAACAATCTGCGCGCCCTGCATCTGGCCAGCGTGCCCAAGATCGCTGTCGTGGTGCGCAAAAGCTATGGCCAGGCCTATCTCAATCTGGGCGGCGCGGGCGCCGACGCCCTTGCCGTTATGACAACGGGGGAGGTGGGCTTCGTCGATCCGTCGGTCGCGGTCAGCGTGGTGCACAACCGCCGACCCGCTCCGGACGATCCGGCCTATGCGGAGCTGATGCAGGATATGGTCGCCAGCAATTCCCCCTATGCCCTTGCCGGCATATTTGCCGCCCATTCGGTGATCCAGCCTGCAGAAACCCGCGACTGGATCGCTGGCATGCTGGAGGTCTATGCCCGCCGGCCTTCGGCGGGCGTCGGCAAACACCGCCTCGCCACCTGGCCCACCAGCCTTTGACAGTGGCCGCATGGCGCCCGGCCGGCGTGGTGAACCAGACCTCGCAGGAGTGGTGGCATTGCTGACGGGACGGGGATCGCTGTTCTCCGTCCCGCCTGGACGGCGCCGCATGTTGCCAGGCGGATCGCCCTGTGGTTCTCCTCGCATCCAGAACGGGACGGCTTGCCAGCGCATGATGATGCGCCAGTGAAGATCGCGGCGAATATGGCGTCTGGCGACGTCCCGAGCGCGAATGCGATCAACACGAACAGGAAAGCGCCGTGGCCCGCAAACGATGGAATGGCGAATTCGAGACATCCGCGGAGCAGCAGGCGATCAAACGGCGCCTGCTGTTGCGGGAGGCTGGCGCGGCGTTCACCGACCGTGGCTTTCACAACGTATCGCTGGACGAACTGGCGGCGCGCCTCGGCATCTCGAAGACTGTTTTCTATTACTATTTCCGCGACAAGAACCATCTGCTGCAAAATTGCGTGGAAATCGGCTTTGAACTTGCCGAGACGGCGCTGGATCGCGCCGAGGCGCTCGATGCCTGCGGGCTGGAGAAGGCGGCCTGTTTCATGCACGCCTACGTCACCGGCATCACCTCGGAAATGGGCGCCTGTGCGGTTCTCACCGAACTGAACTCCCTGAACGCCGATGATCTGGCTGCTGTGCGCAAACGCCAGCGCGCGTTTGGCCGGCGTCTGGTGCGGCTTATCGAGGAAGGGCGCAAGGATGGCAGCATCGAGACGGACAATGCCCGCGTCGCGGCAAGCTGGATCCTGAGCCCGCCGCTTGGCATCCCCCGCCTGAGCCAGCTCTGGCAGGTGCAGGATGGCAAGGGGCTCGCTGACCGGTATGCCGATCTGGTGCGCCGGTCCTTGCGGCCGTTGCACGCGGCGTCAGCGGACTGAATATGACATCCGCATCCGGCTTCCCCCTGTCTGGGCATGTCCGGCAGCAACGTGCGTCACGTTAATGTGGACTTTGCAGGTCGCGGGTGCATGTGCAGCTTTGCCGCCGCGCCAGAACGGCATACTGTCTACGCCTCTGTCCTGATCCTTGTCTTGTTTGACGGTCGGGCCGGCAGGTGTCTAACCTCTCCAAAGCCGGCGCATACGTAAAATAACAGCCGGCATGGTGAGGAAACACAATGAAAATCACGCGCAGGCTCGGTGCGGGCGCTATTTGCATCTCCATTGCCCTCACTGGAGGCATGGCGGTCGCCGCCAACGCTCCAGGGGTCTCGGACACTGAAATCAGATTGGGCACCCTCCAGCCGCTAAGTGGCCCGGCGTCCGCCTACGGCGTTCTTGGCTATGCTTTTGAAGGCTATTTCGCCAAGGTGAACGATGAAGGCGGCATCAACGGTCGCAAGATCCGGCTATTGCTTCGCGATGACGCCCTCAGCCCGCCCAAGACCGTTGAGCAAACCCGCAAGCTGGTGGAGCAGGACGATATTTTCGCGCTGTTTGGCCAGAGCGGCACCTCCGGCGGCATCGCAGTACAGAAATACCTGCACGTCAAAGGCATTCCGCAACTGTTCGTCATGTCCGGGTCGCACGTCTTTCAGGAGCCAAAGAACGCGCCGCTCAGCATGCCTGGCCTGCCGACCTACGACAGTGAAGCCCGCATCTATGCGAAAGCTATCCTGCAAAATAACCCGGACGCCAGGATTGGCGTTTTCTACCAGAACGACGACTTCGGGAAGGACTATCTCAAGGGCGTGCAGGCCGGCCTTGGCGAGCGGGCCGACAAGATGATCGTGGCCAGGGAAAGCTACGAGCTGACCGACCCCACGGTGGATTCCAAGATCCTGGCGCTCAAATCCAGCGGCGCCGATACGCTGGTGATGGGCGTTTATTCCAAGCAGGCGAGCCAGGCATTGCAAAAAATGGCCGCCATGGGCTGGAAGCCAAAGATTTACATGAGCTACATTGGCGCGTCTGTCAGCCCCACCTTCATGAACGCCGGCCTGGAGAACGCCAAAGGCGTGATCACCGCCACCGTGCGGAAGGACCCGACGGATCCGCGCTGGAAGAGCGACCCTGACGTTGTCGCCTGGCTCGCCTGGATGGACAAATACTATCCCCGTGGCGACAAGACCAACGGCAGCAACGCCGCTGGCTACATGATCGGCGACCTCGTGCGTCACATCATTGAGAAAACTGGCAAGGACGTTACCCAGGAGCGGTTGATGGCCACGGCCAAGCAGGTGCGCGACTATCGTCCGCCGATGCTGCTGCCTGGCATCAGCATCACCATCACGCCTGACAGCTACAATATCTACAACAAGCTGCAGCTGCAGGAATTTGACGGCGCAACCTGGCGCGAACTCGGCGAGCCGATTTCCACTCACTGATCCCGCGCCGGAATTGGCGTGAACCCTGCGCTTGAGCGACAGAAGGCGGGATCCGGCCAGGGCCGGCCGCGTCTTGTGTCGTTCAACGCAGAACGATTTTCCATAATACGTGTCCGGCCAGTAACGATCGCCCCAATATTGCCTGAAGCGCCGGCCTCGCCTACGCTCCACAAGTCCGTCCTGGTCTGGCGGCGTACGCTTTTCAGAAGGAATCGTGAGGTCAGGATATGTGTGAGTCTTGTAACAGTGCTGCAATCGGACGGCGGGGATTGCTGAGGGGCGCCGCCGCCTTGGCGGGCGCGGCCGTCATCGGCGGCGCTGCGGCCGGTGGCCAAGCCATGGCGCAACCTGCGCGCGCCGCCGAAACGCCTGAGGCAGCCCTGGCCATGCTGGTCGAGGGCAATGCGCGCTATGCCGCCGACAAGCCGCGCGAGCGCGAGTTTACCGCGAGGCGGGCGGCCACGGCCCAGGGGCAAAAGCCATTCGCGGCGATCCTGGGTTGCGCCGATTCACGCGTTGCGCCGGAACTGGCGTTCGACCAGAAGCCAGGCGATCTTTTCGTCGTCCGGGTGGCGGGCAATTTCGTCACGGATGAAGGGCTGGGCAGTCTGGAGTTTGGCTCCGCGGTGCTGGGAACCCGGCTGATCATGGTGCTGGGCCACACCGGGTGTGGCGCGGTGAGCGCAACAGTCGAGGCGCTCCAGGCTGGCAATAAACTGCCAGGACACATTGCCGGCCTGGCGACCGCGATGAAGCCGGGCATTGAACCCGTCGTCAAGGCGGGCGGCGCCGATCTGGTCGCGCGGGCGACCATCGCCAATGTCAACTACAATGTGGCGCGGCTGCAGAAAGCGAGCCCCATCCTGGCCGATCTCATTGCGAAACAGCAGTTGCGCGTGGTTGGCGGCGTCTATGATCTGGCGACAGGCAAAGTCACCCTGGTGTAGCGTCCTTCGCGTCGCGGGTTCCGGCAATTCCCCGGAACCTCTCGCGTCTTGCGCTGGCGACGCCAGAACCATGACGCGATGGCCCGGACCGGAAATCGCGCTAGCAGCCGGAGCGCGCGGCGCGTAGCGGCGCCAGCCGGCGCCGGGGCGCCGCGCCATCAAGCGCCGTCGCCGCGTCGCCTGGAAGCCGGTGGCGCCAGTTCGGCTTTTCTGTCGTCGTGCCGGGTACATTCGGTTGCACGCGTAGCCCCAGGGCGTCCTCGACCGGTATCAGATGGAGCGTGCAGGGGGTGGCGGCGACGTAGCGGATGGCCGCGTCGACGACGGGGCCGGTATCGTCGGGCGCGGGCCTCTCGCCCTGCGCCAGGCCCGCATCGACGCAGGCGCCCCATAACACGCCGCGATCCCACGCCCGAGCGGGCTCAGCGTTGGCGTCGGCGGGATCGAGATCGGAGCCGGCCCACCACCCGGCGGTGGGAACGAGATCATGCGTGCTGGTCATCGCCACCGCATCCCCGTCCCAGTCCCACGGGCGGACATAACCATGTTGGGTTCGCTCAAAACGCAGGACGCGCAGGCCGGCGACGCCCTGCGCGCGCAGATCATCGCGGAAGCCGTGGGGCAAGGTGCCAAGGTCCTCGCCGATGACCACGGCGCGATGCCGCCAGGACTCCAGCGCCACGAGGCAAAACAGCGCTTCAGAGGGAAAGCTGACATAGGCGCCGTCGAGCGCCGTTGCGCCATCGGGCACGAGCCAGAGTCGGCTGAGGCCCATCACATGGTCGATGCGGATGCCGCCCGCGTGGCGCAGGCTTGCCCGCAGCGTTTCGATAAACGGCGCGTAGCCGCTGGAGGCCAGGCCCCGTGGCGAGAACGTGGTGAGAGCCCAGTTCTGGCCATTGGCGGCGTAATAGTCTGGCGGGGCGCCAATGCCGAGACCGTGCAGGATGTCGTTCTGGCGGCTCCAGGCATGGCTGCCGGCGCCATCCATGCCGATGGCGAGATCGGCAATGAGGCCAACCGTCATGCCGGCTTCCCGGCAGGCGCGCTGCGCGGCGTCACAGGACAGGCCGGTGAGCCATTGCAGGAAAATCTGGTAGCGGATCTCCTCCGCGTGCGTCCGGGCGAAGCCGGCAACCGCAGGGCTGTCGGGCTCGCGAAAGCCCGGCTGCCAGTTGCGCCAGGATTGCAGGGTGGGATCGCGCGCCAGCTCCACCGCGTGCAGCGCCTCAAAGGTGGCGTGGGCGCGCAGTAGCGGCGAGGCGCTGGCGGCAAACTGTTCGAAGGCGTCGCGGCTTTCGCCGGCTTCGTCCAGCGCATGGAACAGCGCGCGCAAAAAATGCTGCCGCAGCGGCGTCGCCGCCTGCCAGTCGATCTGGCTGGCGTCAGACAGCCGCGTCATGGCGGCGGCAAAGCCGTCTTGCCCGGCGATGCGGGTGATGAGGTCCCCGGGAAACGCGGCGGCGGGATCAGCGTGCAGCGGGTTGTAGAACAGCCGCGTGGAGGGGGAGTAGGGGCTGAACAGGTCGGGCCGGGCGCCGTAAAGCGCATGCACCGGGCTGATCGCCAGGGCGTCGGCGCCGAGGCTGGCGGCGGCGCGGCCCAGCGCGGCGACGCCAGCGAAATTGCCGATGCCGCCGTCGTGGGCGCTGCGCAGCGAATAGATTTGCGCCGCGAGACCCCAGCCCGACCGGCCGCCCGCGAGGTCGCGGAAGGTGACGCAGCGCGCCGGCGCGACGGCCACCGTCGTGGTCCCGTCGCCAATGATAACGCGGTGGTAGCCAGGCGCGTCGAAGGCTGGCAGCACGCGGCGTCCGCCGGTTTTCTCCACCGTCACGATCCGCTGCGTTCCGTCCTCCAGCATCACCTCGACGCGGCCGCCGCGCGTTTCGGCCTCTGACAGGTCGCCCGGCAGCTCGACCGGCTGGCCAACCCGCGCGGTGACGAGGCGCGACGGGCCGGCCGCCGGCGCGGCGTCCAGCGTTGCCAGGGAATCCCGCAATGCGGCGCCGGAACCGGCTGGCAGGCCAAGCGCGCCCAGGATGGCGCGCAGGCTGTCGGGAGAAACCTGGCGCCGCGCGCCGGTCTGGTCGGTCCATTCGGGCGCGACGCCGGCGCGCCGCGCCAGCTGGCGCAACAGGTCGTCGGTCATTGTCCCGCCCCCCCATCATTGGCGCCAGCCGGGCCCACATGCTCCAGCACAATCAGCGCCAGCGGCGGCAGGGTCAGCGACAGGGACTGGGCCTGCCCATGCGCGGCGATGGCGCCGGCGGTGACCGGCCCGCCATTGCTGATGCCCGAACCGCCCCAGGCTTCCGCATCGCTGTTGAGTATTTCAGTCCAGAGGCCAGGGGAGGCGACGCCCACGCGATAGTCATGGCGCGGCGCCGGCGTCATGTTGGCGACCACCAGGAGCGGCGGCTGGCCGTCGCCGGCGGAGCGGGTGAAGGCGAACACGGCGTTGGCCCGGTCGTCGCCGATAACCCATTCAAAACCTTCCGGGCTGTGATCGCGCCGGTGCATCGCCGGATGGCGGCGATAGAGCGCGTTGAGTTCACGCACGAGTTGCGCTGTTCCGCGCCTTGGGGCGTCGTCGTCAGCGGGCCAGGGAAATGGCGCATCGACGTTCCATTCCTGCTCCTGACCGAACTCGCACCCCATGAACAGCAGCTTCTTGCCAGGATGGGTCCACATCAGCGCCAGGAACAGCCGCAAATTGGCGAAACGCCGCCAGTCGTCGCCGGGCATGCGGGCAATCAGCGAGCCTTTGCCGTGCACCACCTCGTCGTGGGAGATCGGCAGCACGAAGTTTTCCGAGAAGGCGTAGATCAGCCCGAAGGTGATGTCGTCGCCGTGATAGCCGCGATGCACCGGGTCGCGCCCGAAATAACGCAGCGTGTCGTGCATCCACCCCATGTTCCATTTGAAATGGAAGCCGAGGCCACCCTGGTGAACCGGAGCGGTAACGCCAGGCCAGGCGGTGGATTCCTCGGCGATGGAAATGGCGCCGCGCCCACGCGCGCCGATCAGCGTGTTCAGCTCCTGAAAAAAGGCCACCGCCTCCAGGTTCTCACGCCCGCCAAGATGGTTTGGCGTCCATTCGCCAGGCTCGCGGCTGTAGTCGCGATAGAGCATCGAGGCGACGGCGTCGACGCGCAGCCCGTCAAGATGGAAGGTCTCCAGCCACCACAGCGCCGAGGCGATCAGGAAGCCGCGCACCTCGCTGCGCCCAACATTGTAGATGAGCGTGTTCCAGTCGCGGTGGAAGCCCTGGCGTGGGTCCTCGTGCTCGTAAAGCGCCGTGCCATCGAACCGCGCCAGGCCATATGCGTCAGTGGGAAAATGGGCCGGCACCCAGTCGAGGATCACGCCAATGCCGGCGGCATGGCACCTGTCAACGAAACGGGCGAAGGCCTCCGGCGGCCCGAGGCGCGCGGTCGGGGCGAACAGTCCGAGCGGCTGGTAGCCCCACGAGCCGCCAAAGGGATGCTCGGTGACCGGCAGCAGTTCAACATGGCTGAAACCCATGTGTTGCAGATAGGGAATGAGCCTGTCGCTGGCGTCGTCCCAGCTGCCCATTTCGCCCCATTCGGTTCTCAGCCATGAGCCAATGTGAACCTCGTAGATGGCGAGCGGCTCCGCCCCCGGGTTGGCGCCCGCCCGCTGCTCCAGCCACGCGGCGTCGCTCCAGGTGAAATCTGGCGGGGCGGCGACGATGGAGCCGGTGCGCGGCGGCTCTTCCTGCCGGCGGCCCAGCGGGTCGGCCTTCCAGGGCAGGGCTTCGCCGTTCGCGCCGGTGATGGCGTATTTGTAGACGGCGCCCGGCGCGACGCCGGGAATGAACAGCTCCCAGACGCCAGGCCCAAGCCGGCGCCGCATCGGGTGGCGGCGGGCGTCCCAGCCGTTGAAATCGCCAACCACGGCGACATGCGCGGCATTCGGCGCCCAGACGGCGAACAACGTCCCCCCGACGCCGTCGAAAACGCGCGGATTGGCGCCAAACCGCGTCGACAGATCGAAATGCCGGCCCTGGGCGAACAGGTAGATGTCGTCTTCGGACAGCAGCAGGCCGAAGGAATAGGGATCGGCCGTCTCGACAATCCCGTCTGGCCAGGAGATGCGCAACCGGTAGGGGCCGACATCCGGCGCCGGCGCCAGAAAAAGGCCATCGCCCTGCGTCTGCATGGGCGCGGCGCGGCGCGCTTCACCTTCAACTTCGCCGGTGACGATTTCCGCGTAATTGCAGCCGGGCAGCCAGGCGCGCACGAAGGCGCCGCCGGCATGGACATGACGGCCAAGGATGGCGAAGGGGTCGGGGTGGCGGCCGTCCTGCAGCAGGGCCAGATCGTGCGGCGCGAGGGCGGGCAGGGAAGGCGTGGGCTGGCGCATGGAGAGGCCTTGTCTGGACGCCAGGGAATTTCCGTCCGGCGGGAGGGATCAGCATGCCGCAACGCGGCATGAAAACGCGCAGCACGAAAAGGTGAGCGCAAGGGGGCGGTTTCCGGCGGGCCGGGCGCGGCCTGCGTCATGAAAATGCGGCGAGCCGGGAAGCGCGCGGCAGGAATGCTGCGCGGTTGCGCGCTTTCCTGCTTCGGCCCGTGGCGCAGGCGCCGTCTGCCGACGGCCTCAACCATCGGCAGCGGGCTCAGGCCTTCGGTTTTGCGCTGGCCTTGCTACCCGTCGCCTTGCCTCCCGTCGCCTTGCCACCCGCCGGCTTTGTCGCCGTTCTGGCGCGCGGCGCGGTTGCCCGGGGCTTGCGCTGGATTGGCGCGGTCGCCGCGGCAATCTCGCCAGGGCTGGTTGCGAGGCGCTCCTCGGCGAGCCGCCAGTGCTCTGCGTCCCTGCCGTGGGGCCGGCCCTCGGCTTCCCAGATTGCGTAGGCGGCGGCGCGAATGGTGTGATCCGTGTTCATCATCTGCCTCCCGGAGAGTTGGACTGGACATGTGAGGCTCCGGCCGCGCCGGCCGGCGGCCGCAGGTTTGCCGCTGCCTCAGGTTGTGCTGTCGCGGTTGTCAGCTGGCGAGCGCGCGGGCGTAGACGTCCGCATAACGGAAACACGGGTTGCGCCAGTCAAAGCGTTTGGCCATGGCGTGGTCCCGCATCCGCCGGAATGCCTGCCTGGAGCGGAAGGCATCCAGGGCGCGGGAAACCGCCGCCGTCAGCCCCGCCCCGGTAAGGCTGGAGAACAGGAAACCCGACAGGCCGTCTTCAATGGTGTCGACGAGGCCCCCGGTCCGGTAGGCGATCGGCAGCGCCCCGGAGCGTTGGGCATACATCTGACTGAGGCCGCAGGGCTCAAAGCGTGATGGCATCAGCAGGAAATCGCTGGCAGCGAACAGCCGCCGGGCCTCGGCGTCATCGAAGCCGATGCGGGCGGCGACGGCGTGCGGATGCTTCCTGGCCAGATTCTCCACGGCCTCCTCGATGCCTGGCTCGCCGCGCCCGGTCACCACCAGCTGGCCGCCCTGGGCCACGATGGTTTCCGCAACCTCCAGCGACAGGTCCACGCCCTTCTGGTGCACGAGGCGGGAGATGATGGAAAATAGCGGGCCGCGCGACGCTGGCAGATCGAAAGTCTTGCGGATTTCGGCTGCGTTGCGGCGCTTCCACTGGCGGACAACCTGACCGCCGCGCGCGCCGGAATCGATCAGCGCATGCCAGCTGTCATCAATGCCGTTGATGATGCCGGTCAGCCGGCCCTCGTCCATCCGGGTTTTCAGAAGACCGTCGAGGCCACAGCCATGCTCGGGCCGCGTGATCTCGCTGGCGTAGGTCTCGCTGACCGTGGTGACATGCGAACCGTAGAAAATGCCGCTCTTCAGAAACGAAATCTTGCCATGAAACTCGGAGCCGTTGATGTCGAAGGCGGTCTCCGGAATGCCCAGAAGGCGCATGCGTTGCGGGTGATACAGGCCCTGATAGGCGAGGTTGTGGATCGTCAGGATCGACGGCGTCGTCAGCCCCTTCCAGCGCATGTAGCCGGGGGCGAGCGCGGAGGGCCAGTCGTTCACATGCAGGATGTCCGGCTTCCATTGCGGGTCAGCCTCGCCGGCGGCGACTTCCGCCGCCGCCAGCGAAAGGCGCCCGAACCGGATGTCATTGTCGCCGAAATCACCGCCGCTGAACGGCCCATAGGGCGAACCGTCGCGATCATAGAGCTCGTCACAGAGCACCGTGTAAATCACGAGGCCGTCGCTCGTGGTGAAGCGGCCAAGCGACCATGGCGGCAGTCCGGCGACGCGCGGCATCTGCCGCACCACATCCATCGCCGGCATGGCCTTGCGGACCTGCCGGAAGCCCGGCAACAGCACCCGCACGTCGCAAAAGGCGCGCAACTGCCGGGGCAGGGCGGTCGCGACCTCTCCGAGGCCCCCGGCCTTGATGAAGTCGCCCATCTCGGATGTCACAAACAGCAGCCTGGTGTTGGCCGCGATCGGCGAAGGCCGGTCGTGAGACCCGTCTTTCACGGCAGGCGCGAAATGCAGCGCATGACCAGACGTTGCGGGCGCGTTTCCGGCGCGAGCCAAACCCAGACTGTCCGCCATCCCGTTTCCCCTTCGCATCCCGTGAACCGCAACAGACCGCCGTCTCCTGGCGCGAGCATTGCCGCAAAGCAGCAATCGGCGGGCAACCCGCAGCGACAACTCGCAACTCTGAAGCAAAACTGGCGCCAACCGAGCAAGATCGGCGCCAATTGCCCCGGCGCACCATTTGCGATTGGCGTCATCACGCATCGCGAGCCTGCCGGGAGCCGCCGGATTGAGGCGTTTTCCCATTGCGCCCTGAATACGAAACTGGTGTGACGCGACCGCGAAGGGCGCGACGATCCACCCGGCTCAGGCCCACCAGCAGCCGCGCATCACGGCTCCGGCGCCTTGCGCTGGATGGTGCTTGCCTTCCGGGGCGCGCCAGTCGCCCCTGGTGGTCAAATTTTGGGCGCTGCGGCGCGCAAGAAACAGCCGTTTTTCGCGCCACAGCTCCACGCCGGCCAGCGGCGGGGCCGCGCCATATCCGTCTGATCTGCTCCAGTTCTCTTTGTTTTGAGCGAATTCTGATCGGAAAGCGCTCTAACTTCAGAAGCCTGGGTTTGTGCGGGCCAAAGCGGCGGCCGCGCCCTGTTTCCGGCGGCAACCGGAGATGAACGGATGGGGCCGCGTCAGAAGGCGCGGGTCTGCGCCCTTGTCAGAAACCCGTCGCGCCAGCCGTCCGCCATGGCAAGGCGGGACCGCAGCCTGTCACGCGCGCTTCACCGGGACATGCCATACGGCTGCACCTTTTATGATCTTGCTGCGCCCACGGCCTTACAGGATCGTAACAGGCCAACCACATGACCCAGGGTTTTCCATTGACCGCTCCCGCTCGTGAACCCTTAGCGCCATCAACGCCCGACGACCAGATCGCGCGCATCAAAGCGCAGGTGGTGCGCAAACTGTCCTATTCACTTGGCAAAAGCCCGGATGTCGCCCAGGCGCATGACTGGTTGACAGCGGCCATTCTTGCCGCGCGCGAGCACGTTATTGACGTTTGGCACCGCTCTACCCGGGAAAGCTATGCGACTGGCAGAAAGCGGGTCTATTACCTGTCGCTGGAATTCCTGATTGGCCGTTCGCTCTCGGATACGCTGAACAACCTTGGCCTGACAGGCCCGATGGCCGATGCTCTCGAAGAGCTTGGCGTTGATCTGGCCATGCTCGAAACGATGGAGCCGGACGCGGCGCTTGGCAATGGCGGTCTCGGCCGGCTCGCCGCGTGCTACATGGAGGCCATGGCGTCGGTGGGCGTCGCGGCCCTGGGCTATGGCATCCGCTACGATCACGGCCTGTTCAAGCAGCGGATCGACGGCGGCAAGCAGGTGGAAACGCCCGAAGACTGGCTGTCGTTCCGCAACCCCTGGGAGTTTGAGCGCCGCGAAAGCGCCTACAAGATTGGCTTCGGCGGCGCGCTGACACCCGCCAGTGAACCCGGGCAGGCGCCCTGGGCGCCGGGGGAGACGATTTTCGCCGTGGCCTACGATACGCCGGTGGTGGGCTGGAAGGGGCGGGACGTCAGCACCCTCCGGCTCTGGCGGGCCCGGGCCATGCACCCGCTGTCGCTCGACGCCTTCAACCAGGGAGATCTGGCCGGCGCGGTGGCGGAGCGCAATCGCGCCGAGGCGATCTCGAAGGTGCTGTACCCGAACGATTCAACGCCTGTGGGCCAGGAGTTGCGCCTGCGGCAGGAGTACTTCTTCACCTCCGCCTCGCTTCAGGATCTGGTCCGGCGGCACCTGCGCCAGTACGGCGGGCTCGATAACCTCGCCGACAAGGCGGCCATCCAGCTCAACGACACCCATCCGTCGCTCGCGGTGGCCGAACTGATGCGGCTGCTGGTCGATGAGCACGGCTTCGAATGGGAGCGCGCCTGGGAAGTCACCACGGCGACGATCTCCTACACCAACCATACGCTGCTGCCGGAGGCGCTGGAAACCTGGCCCGTGGCGCTGATGGAGCGGCTGCTGCCGCGCCACATGCAGATCATCTTCCGCATCAACGCCCGCTTCCTCGACCGGGTGCGGCGCGCCAGCCCTGAGACGGACCTTGCGACGCTGTCGCTGATCGACGAGCACCACGGCCGGCGCGTGCGCATGGCTCACCTTGCATTCGTTGGCTCCCACAAGGTCAACGGCGTCTCGGCGCTGCACTCAAACCTGATGAAGGAGACGGTGTTCGCGCCGCTGAACAGCGTCTTCCCAGACCGCATCACCAACGTCACCAACGGCATCACCCCCCGGCGCTGGCTGCTCAACGCCAACCCGGGCCTGACGGAATTGCTCAGGGAAACCTGCGGCGAGCGCGTCACGGATGATATCGGCCTCATCCGCCAGTTCGGCGCGCGGGCGGGCGATCCCGCCGTGCATGATCGCCTGGCCGCCATCCGGCGGGAAAACAAGCTGAAGCTGGCGAAGATCATTCGCCGGGATTGCGGCGTTTCTGTCGATCCCGACGCCCTGTTCGACGTGCAGATCAAGCGTATTCACGAATACAAGCGCCAGCTGCTGAATATTCTTGAAACCATCGCGCTTTACGACGCCATCCGCTCCGAGCCCTATCGCGAGTGGGCCCCGCGCGTGAAGATTTTCGCGGGCAAGGCCGCGTCCAGCTACGCCACCGCCAAGTCGATCATCAATCTGATTAACGACGTCGCCGCCGTGGTGAACAACGACATCACCACCCGCGACAGGCTGAAGGTTGTTTTCCTGCCGAACTACAATGTCAGCCTCGCGGAGGCGATCATTCCGGCCGCCGATCTGTCCGAACAGATTTCGACGGCGGGCATGGAGGCCTCGGGCACCGGCAACATGAAATTCGCCCTCAATGGCGCCGTCACCATCGGCACGCTGGACGGCGCCAACATCGAGATCGGCGAGCGGGTGGGCGAAGACAACATCATGATCTTCGGCATGACTGCGGACCAGGTGGAAGCGGCGCGGCGCAACCCGCGCTCCAGCGCCGATATTATCCGCGACTCGGCGCAACTGGAGGGCGTGCTCGACGCCGTGGCCGGCGGCTCCTATTCGCCAGGCGAGCCGGACCGCTACGCCGGACTTGTCGAGGGCCTCACCGCCAATGACTGGTTCATGGTGCTGAACGACTTTGAGAGCTACCGCCTCACGCAGCGGCGGGTCGACACCCTGTGGGCGGATCAAAGCCGGTGGTGGCGCATGTCAGTGAACAATACCGCGCATTGCGCCTGGTTCAGCGCCGACCGCGCCATTCGCGAATATGCGGCGCGCATCTGGAACCTGCCCACGTCGGCGCCTGGACAAGGCTGAGGCGTTGGCCCCGCCCTTCAGGATCCGGGCCTGCCCGCGCCCGGCGCTGATGGGCCCTTCCCTGGTGGAGGGCGGCGTCTGCTTCGCGGTTTTCTCCCGCCATGGCGCGCGCGTGCTCGTCAGCGTCTTTGATGAGGCGGGCGAGGCCGAACTGGCGCAATTCGCCCTGCCATGCCGGGAGGGCGACATTCACTTTGGCCTGCTGGAAGGCGCCGGCGCCGGATTGCGCTATGGCCTGCGCGTGGAAGGGCCGTGGCAGCCCGAACGCGGCCACCGCTTCGACCCGGCCAAGCTGCTCGTTGATCCATACGCCACGCTGATCGACCGGCCGTTCCGCTGGGACCCGGAGCTGGCCCGCCATGGCGCGGATACCGCGGCGCTGGCGCCGCGCGGCGTGGTCCAGCCCCAGCTGGAGGAATGTGAAGCGCCGGCCCCGGCGGCTCCGTCGTTCATTTATGAACTTGCCGTGCGCTCCTTCACCATGCGGCGCCCGGACACGCCGCCGGCATTGCGCGGTACGCTCGCGGCCCTGCGCGATCCCCCTGTTATCGCTTATCTGACGGCGCTGGGGGTCAGCCATGTGGAATTGATGCCCGTTGGGGCGTGGATGGATGAGCGGCATCTGGCGCCGCACGGCCTGACAAATGCCTGGGGCTACAATCCGGTCAATTTTCTGGCGCTGGACCCGCGACTGGCGCCGGGCGGCCCGGCCGATCTGGCGGCGCTCTGCGGGGCCATGGCGCGCGCCGGCATTGGCGTGATCCTCGACATTGTCCTCAATCACACCGCCGAAAGCGACGAATTCGGCGCCACCATCAGCCTGCGCGGTCTCGACAACGCGGTTTACTACCGCCATGCCGCCGATGATCCCGGCCGCCTCGTCAACGACACCGGCTGCGGCAACACCCTGGCGCTTGACCGCGCCCCTGTGGTGCGGTTGGCGATGGATGCGCTGCGGCATTGGCGGCGCCTCGGCGTCAGCGGCTTTCGTTTCGACCTTGGCGTGGTGCTGGGACGCACGGAGACGGGTTTTTCGCCCGATGCGCCGCTATTCGCCGCCTTGCTGCAGGATCCCGCGCTTTCCCGGGCCATCCTGATCGCCGAGCCGTGGGATATCGGCCCTGGCGGCTACCAGCCTGGCCAGTTTCCGGCGCCATTCGCCGAATGGAACGGCCGGTTTCGCGATGACGCGCGACGTTTCTGGCGCGGCGACGGTGGCGCCGCCGGCGCGCTGGCGACGCGGCTTGCCGGCTCATCCGATCTGTTCGCCGGCGCCCATCGCGGACCGCAGGCCGGCGTCAGCTTTCTCGCCGCCCATGACGGCTTTACCCTGGCTGATCTCGTTTCCCATGAACGCAAGCACAACGAAGCCAATGGCGAGGAAAACCGGGACGGCGACAACGCGAACCATAGCTGGAACTGCGGCGTCGAGGGCCCCACGCGCGACCCTGTGATCGCCGCCGCGCGCCGCCGCGATGTCAGCGCCCTGCTGGCGACATTGTTCCTTGCCCGCGGCGCGCCCATGCTGACCGCCGGCGACGAGTTTGGGCGGACCCAGCATGGCAACAACAATGCCTACGCCCAGGATAACCCGGACTTCTGGCTGGATTGGCAGGGGGCCGACATGGAGCGCGTCGCCCTGGTCGCGTCGCTCGCCGCGTTGCGCCGGCAACACCCGCTGCTGTGCGCCAACACTTTCCTGACCGGCAAGGGCGATCCGCCTGACGCCCTGTGGCTGAAGCCGGACGGCGCGCCGGTCGCCAGCCATGAATGGAGCGGGCTTGATGCTTTTTGCCTGCTGCTCAACGGCCCGGACGAAAGCCTGCTGATCGCCGTTAACCGCAGCCGGGTTGGGATGATGCTGACGCATCCTCCCGGCCAATGGGAGCGGCTGTTTTCATCCTGCGGTGACTGCGCGGACCCGCTCCCCGCCCGCGGCGTGGTTTTATGGCGACGGGCCCGGCATGGCGGCGGCTGACGCTATGGATCAGAAAATGCGCCAGCTTTCACTGGTTTGCGCGAATTCTGATCCAACAGCCGTTTCCGTTTGGTAGAAAACGCTCTCGCCGCGCCTGGGAGGAGCCTCCGGAAATCAGGCGGCAGCCGTCGCCTCGGGGCGGCGCCCTCCGAACTGGCCCAATACCACGGCCTGAGGCCCTGGGTCCGGGGATCTCTCCTGTCTCAACCGCGCCTTGCAGGCGGGTGGCGTTCTGCGATCGCCACGCCCCACGCAGACAATCCTGATGTGAAAACCGGCGTGATTGATGGTTGGGTTCAGGCTGCGTTCAGTTGACGTTATCAAGCGTTAGATTTAAATTAATATTTAATAACATATGGGATGCGCTGCACGGAATGATCTGCGGTTAGCAGGCGCGTTGCAGCGAATGGGTCTCGGGAGGACACCATGGACAGACGGCAGTTTTTGAAGGTCAGCGCCATGGGCGCTGGCGTGGGCCTGTTTTTGCGCGGCGCGCCGGCAATGGCCGGGGACAAAAAATATGATGTCGGCGCCAGCGACACAGAAATTCGCATTGGGCAGACTGTTCCGTTCAGCGGGCCGGCCTCTTACGTCGGCGTTGGTTCGCGGGTTCAGCTCGCCTATTTCGACCGGCTCAACAAGCAGGGCGGCATCAATGGTCGCAAGATCAGCCTGATCTCCCTTGATGATGCCTATAGCCCTGCAAAAACCGTTGAAGCCACGCGCAAGCTGGTGGAAAGCGAGCAGGTGCTCGCGATGTTTGGCTCAACCGGCACCGGCTGCCAGACTGCCGTGCAAAAGTACCTTAATGGCCGGAAGGTTCCCCAGCTCCTGATTGGCTCCGGCGCCGCGCGCTTCAACAATCCCAAAGAGTTCCCGTGGACCACTCCGGGATCGCCGCTTTATGCGACCGAGGCCCGGGTGCTGGCGCGCTATCTCATGCGCACGGCCCCCAATGCGAAGATCGCCATGCTCTATCAGATGGACGATCTGGGACGCGAATTTGCCAACGCCATTCGCGATGAGCTGGGTGAAAAAGCGAAAACCATGATGGTGGCCGAGGCAACCTATGAGGTTGCCGATCCCACGGTTGACTCGCAGATCCTGAAGCTGGCCAGTTCAAACGCGGATATTTTCCTCAACTTTACGGTCGGGAAATTCGTCGCCCAGTCCTTGCGCAAGGCGCATGAGGCCGGCTGGAAGCCGAAGCAGTATCTCATGGGGCTTTCTTCCACGATTTCGCTGCTAAAGCCCGCTGGCGAGGGCGCCAGGGATGTCATGGGCATCAGGGTGGCGCGCAACGTCTCCAGCCCCCGCTGGCAGGACGACGCCGCCGTCAAGGATTATTACAGCCTGCTCGACGCCGCCCTTCCAAACCTCGACCGGGCCGACAACGTCGGGTTTGCCGGATACGGCATGGCCAATCTGCTCCATCAGGTGCTGGCGCGCTGCGGCGATAATCTCACGCGGGAAAACCTGCTCAAGGTGGCGACCAATCTGAACGGCATGACCACGCCGCTCTATTTGCCAGGCATCCAGCTGACGACAACGCCCCAGGACTACACGCCGATCAAGAACTTCGAACTCTCCCGGTTTGAGAATGGCGACTGGACGGCGGTTGAACGTCTGACCTGACGCCTGTGGCGCCGTATGGCGGCGGGGAATATCCCTGGCGTCGCCACGTCCGGGGCGGGGCTTTTGCCCCGGACGGTTGATTGCGAGCTTTGTCAGAAGCCCATTTTTCTTTTTCATCGCCTGGTCAATCCAGATGCGGGCATAGATCGGCCCTGGCCGGTTGGCGCCCGCGCGCAGTTCGCCGCCGTAGTTCTTGACCCATGGCCACCACGCCGTCTCCAGGGCCCGGTACATCGAGGCGCTCGCCTGTTGGCCAGGCAGGAGGCCGGTGCGCAACGTGGTCGTCGGAGTGCTGTGCGGGGTCAAGGTGAAGAAGCCAGGGGTATGGGTTTTCACCAGGGCGGTGGCGAGGAAAGCGCCGTACTCCAGTGGCTGGATTTCAAGCTTGACGTCGACCTGCGCGAGGTAGACGGCCACAAGCGGCAGCAACTCCATGTGGTCCAGATTGCAGGTGCAGACCTGGACTTTGAAACTGAAGCCTTTGGGGCAACTGCCTCCACCAGGAGCTTCTTCGCCCTCTGGGGTGTGTAGACATATAGTTCGCGGATACTTTCCGGCATCTTGTCCAGGTTTCGTAATATCCGGTGTAGTCAGGATGCTGGGGGCAGGCGAACATTTCGGCGTGTCCACCATAACAGGATCGACAATTTCCTGCTGGTTGACGGCCATATTGAGCGCTCGGCGCACGCGCACGTCATCAAAAGGCTTTGGGAATGCGCACTTTGCCACGTAACTCTCTGGCCCGTTCAAATGCTTTCGCCCAGGTGAGCCCCCATGCAGTTGCAAGGGTTCCGCGATCTGCGGGCCGACGGTGAGCGCCGGGTTCAGCGATGACATAGGCTCAAGGAAGATCATGGCGATCCGGTTGCCGCGGATGCTGCGAATGCTGGCTTCCGACGCCTCCAGCATCACGGTGCGCATCATGCGCATGGTATTGGTCGAGAGGGACATGCCAAGGATGAGGGCTGGCGTCAGCATATGCGCCAGATTTCCCAAGGGGCCTGGGTAAAGGGGACGTAGATCAGCGAGGGCGCCCATCCCCACCAGATCGCGGGGAGGGCCAAGACCATGGCGCCGGCCCAGAACGAGGGCGCCGCCAGCATCACGATCGACAGGGAGCGCATGAGATTGTCGCCGGTCGCGTCCTGTCGCAGGGCGAAAAAACACCGACCGGCGCTGATGTCGTTCTGCGACAGCATCATGTCGATGACGTCGCCGGGGATCATCCGCACCGTCGCAAATACGATCAGGCTGGCGAAGATGAGGGTGGGAATGAGCGCCAGCAGGCGACGAAGCGTATAGGCCCACATGGCTTATCCACCGCAGCAGGCCGGACAACATGGAGAATATTTGGACGATCCCGCAAGGAAATGACGGTATTTTACGTGGTCCGTTCCGAATGGTGCGGTGACTTGAGAGCATCGCTGCCGGTCCATCCATGCCATTGGCGCCGGGTCTCCCTGAGAGTCGTCAATTCGCCATGTTTTATGGGTGGGCATTCAGGGGCAGCTTGTGTCTGGCCAGTAAATTGGCGGGTCCCGGGGAGCGTTTGGGCGAAGCTCGGGAAGGGCCCCGGCGGCCGGCGCGACCTGGGCAATCACCCCGGACGCTTGCTCCGGCGTCTGGTCCAGATTCCGGACCAGACAACCCGCCTGCAATTGCCGACAGTGGCGTCGTCTTCGATCCGGCGGCTCGGGGCCGCCGGACTGGCGTTATGGCCCGTACCGCGTGTTGGCGGCTTTTCGCCTGGTTTCGTTGCGCTGTTCTGACGATATTGCCGGCGCGACGGGCGCTGGCGCAGCAGAGGTGATCCATGAGCATCAAGGTCCCCGCCACACTGGAAGAATGGAATGCTGCGGGCGCAGATTATCTGCCTGGCCTTCTCGGCATGCGCTTTATCAAGGTGGAGCTGGATGAAGTGGTTGCCGCGCTGGACGTGCGCCGCGCCCTTGGCGCATGGAATGGCTACCTCCATGCCGGTACAGTGACCTCGCTCGCAGACACCTGCTGTGGTTATGGCACCGTCAGGGGCCTGCCCGAGGGCGCCAGCGGCTTCACCACGGTGGAACTGAAGAGCAACCTCATCGGCACCGCGCGCTCAGGCGTCGTTGTTTGCTCCGCGCGTCCGGTTCACAAGGGCCGCACCACGCAGGTGTGGGACGCCGAGGTGCGGCGCGAGGAGGACAACGCGGTCATCGCGCTGTTCCGGAACACGCAGATGATCCTGTGGCCGAAGTAACCGCGTCCCTGGGCGGCGGGCCGGATAACTATGCCGGTCCGTTCGCGGCGATGCGCGCGCCTGGCAGGAACATCGCCAGCATGCCGATCGCGGGAAGGACCGAGCAGGCGTCAAAAACGAACGCGATGCCTTTCCAGTCCGCCAGGCCCCCCAGCAAGGCCGCGCCAATGCCGCCAATTC
Organism: Camelimonas sp. ID_303_24; assembly: GCF_053543495.1. Taxonomy (NCBI): domain Bacteria; kingdom Pseudomonadati; phylum Pseudomonadota; class Alphaproteobacteria; order Hyphomicrobiales; family Chelatococcaceae; genus Camelimonas; species Camelimonas sp. ID_303_24. Next base: position 19,409 of record NZ_JBLLJM010000018.1, on the reverse strand, counting down.
CAAAGATGAAGCCAAAGAACATGCCGGACACCATGCCGACGCGGCCAGGCATCAGTTCCTGCCCATAAACCACAATGGCCGGGAACGCGGAGGCCATGATGAAACCGATGATGGCGCTCAGGATCGCCGTTGGCAGCAGGCCGACATGGGGCAGAATGAGCGTGAATGGAAGCACGCCAAGGATTGAAACCCAGATGACGGGTTTCCTGCCGAGCCTGTCGCCAATGGGCCCGCCCGCAATGGTTCCCGCCGCAACAGCGGCAAAGAAGATGAACTGGTAGATTTGGGCGTCCTGGGTCTGGAGATGAAATTTTTCCATCAGATAAAAGATGTAATAGCTCGTAAAGCTGGCGAGATAGATATACTTGGAGAACAGCAGGGCGATCAGGATCGTCATTGCCCAGAAAACCTGGCGGCCTGACAGGGAAGGGTGACGCATGATCGCCGCGCCCGCGGGCCGGCGTTCGGCGTGGCCATTGGCTTTGTACCAGCGGCCAAGCCCGGTCAGGACAATGATCCCGGCCAGCGCCGCCAGCGCGAACCAGGCAAGGCCGTGCTGTCCGCGCGGCAGGACGATGAAAGCCACGGCCAGCGGGCCAAGCGCCGTGCCGAAATTGCCCCCAACCTGAAACAGCGATTGCGCCAGCCCATGCGAGCCGCCCGAGGCCAGGCGCGCGATCCGGGACGATTCCGGGTGGAAAATCGACGAGCCCAGGCCAAGCAGCACGCCGCCTGCCAGCAACATTCCGTAATTGCGCGCAAACGCCAGCATCAGCAGCCCAAGCATCGAAGCGCCCATGCCGAAGGGCAGCGAATATGGCATCGGCCTGCGGTCGGTATAGTGGCCAATGAATGGCTGAAACAGCGACGCGGTCATCTGGTAGACAAGCGTCAGAATGCCAACCTGCGCAAATGTGAGCGCGAAGTTGCCCTGCAAAATCGGATAGGCTGCAGGCAGCAGGGCCTGCAACATGTCATTCAGGAGGTGACAGAAGCTGGCGGCCCACAAAACGGGGAACGCCGTTCTGGATTTGGCTGTATGCGGCGATATGGCTTCAGCAGACACGTCTTGTTTCCCGGCCTGGTCGATGACTTCCAAACCCTCATTGGAAATGGGGCGCCACTGCTATAGAAACCATGGTGGCGGCCTGCCACCGATGTCGGGCAATTCAACTACGGGAGTGGGCCATTGGCGCGGGACATTCATATCGATCATGTCGAGCATGTGTCGCGCCCGATCCTTGCCATCGGCACGGAGTATCCCGATGGCCACCGGATCGATCCGCACCGGCACCGGCGCGGCCAGCTCATTTCCAGCTCTTCCGGCGTGCTCGTGCTGACCACCCCGGAGGGGACGTGGGTGATGCCGCCGCAGCGCGGCATGTGGATTCCGCCCGCCACCGAACACAGGGTGAGCATGATCGGTCCGGTGTGCGTGCAGAGCCTCTATCTGGAGCCGGACGCGGCCCGGGGGATGCCGGAAACCTGCCAGGTGGTCGGCATAACGCCCTTCATGCGCAGCCTGATGACCGAGGCGCTGAATCTGCCGCTTGAGTACGAGGAAGGCGGCCGTTCGGGGGCGCTGATGACCTTGATCTGGCACGAAATGCAGCAGCTTCAGGCCCTGCCGCTTTCCCTGCAATATCCGACCACCGGCGCGCTGGCCGCCAGGTGCCGCAAGTTCATCCAGAAACCGCGCATTCACGAAACCATTGATGACTGGCGCCTGGATCTGGGAATGAGCCGCCGCACCTTTACCCGCTGCTTCAAGCGCGAGACGGGTCTCAGTTTCATGGCGTGGCGGCAGCAGGCGTGCCTGTTGTTTGCGGTGCCGCGCCTGGCGGCGGGCGAGCGGGTCACGACAGTCGCGATTGACCTGGGGTATGAGAACCCGGCGGCCTTCACGCTCATGTTCAGGCGCGCTTTTGGCCACGCGCCGCTTGCCTATCTTGGGCTAAGGGATATCCGCCGGGAAGCCTGAGTTCGGGCCCGGCGCCACGCGGGCCAGGGCGGGGCCGGCAGACGGCGCATTGTTGATCGCAGGGGTTATCCGGGAATGCGGACTTTATTCGATCTGTCGCTCTTCATCCTGCACATCCTCACGGCAGCCCGCGCGATCACCCGCCCCAACCGGGAGCCCGCGGCCCGCGTCGCCTGGGTTGCGGTCATCATGTTTCTCCCGCTGCTGGGCGTGGTTGCCTATCTGTTTCTCGGGGAGACCAGCATCGGGCGCGAGCGCCTGCGCCGGCTGAGGGCGGCGGAAGACCGGACGGCCAGGCCTGAAGAAGCCGCCTTTGCGCCAGAGTTTGCGGATCCGGAGGCGCGCAGCCAGTTCGCCCTGTGCCGTTCGATCGACGGATTGGCGCCGGTGGCTGGAAACCGGATTACGCTCCTTGGAGACCCGGACGCATCCAGCAGCCAGCCAGAACGGGATTCAGACAGCGCAATCGACGCGCTGGCGCGGGATATCGCGCAGGCCGCGGATCACATTCACATCAGCTTCTACATCTGGCTTGACGATCACAATGGCGGCAGGGTCGCCGACGCCGTGGCGGACGCGGCGCGACGCGGCGTGCGCTGCCGGGTGATCGCCGATGCCCTGGGCTCGCGCGCCTTCATCCGGGGGCCCCGCTGGCGACAGCTTCGTGACGCGGGCGTGAGCGTCGTGGCGACGATGAACGACATCCCGCGTCTCGGGCATCTGGCCGTCGGCCGGGTCGATCTGCGCAATCACCGCAAGCTTGTCGTGATCGATAACCGCATCGCCTATTGCGGCAGCCAGAACTGTGCGGATCCCGCATTTCGCATCAAGGCGAAATACGCGCCCTGGATCGATATCTTCCTGCGTTGCGAGGGGCCGGTCGTGCGCCAGGCGCAATTCCTGTTCCTGTGCGCCTGGATAGCTGAAACTGGCGAGGCGCTGGAAGGGCTCGCGGTCGCCGGCCCGGCGCCCGCGCGCTTTGAATCCGGCTGCGTGGCGCAGATGTACGGAACCGGACCAACCACCCAGGGCAACGTCATGTCGGCGTCGTTCGTCGGCGCCATATACGCCGCCCACAGGGAGCTCATTGTTACAACGCCCTATTTTGTGCCGGACGAAGCCGTACTGCGCGCATTGTGCGCGGCCCCCCGGCGCGGCGTCGACACGACGCTGATCTTGCCCGCGCGCAACGATTCCTGGCTCGTGGCCAGCTCCAGCCGCAGCTGTTACGCCGATCTGCTGTCCAGTGGCGTCAAAATTTACGAGTATCCGCTGGGCTTGCTGCACGCCAAATCAATCACGATCGACGGCAGGATCGCGCTGGTTGGCTCCGCCAACATGGACCGGCGCAGCATGCAGCTTAACTTCGAGAACAATCTGCTGGCCGCCGATGCGGACCTCGTCGCTTCCATCCGGTTGCGTCAGCAGGGCTATATGGGCGTTTCACAGCAGGTGACGCCCGGCGCCGTGAAAAACTGGCCATTTCGCACGCGTCTGGTGCAGAACGCGGTGAGCATGCTCGGGCCGGTGCTCTGAATGGGGCGCGCGCAGGATTCCGTCATGCCACACCCCGCCATGCCAGGCCCCGCCATGCGAGGTCCTGCCATGCGAGGTCCTGCAAACAGGGAGCGGGCTCGCGCCAGGGCAGGCGGCCCGGCAACCGAACGACGGCTGTCGCGTGGATGACCGCCGCAGCGATGGCGTCCATCCCGGAATTCGCGCGGGTTGCCCCGGGGCCTCCGGAGATCGTCAAATGTCGGGTTGTCTTTGCGCCGTTGGCAGCAGGCCGCCGACGGGGTGCGGGCCGCCGCGCTCCAGCGCGAACCTGTCGCCGCGATAGAGAAACGAGCCGGCGAATACGACCCTGTCTGACTGATCGAACCACCATGCCCGCATGTGGATCAGGACGGTTCCCAGTGAGCATGCCAGGTGTGCGGCGGTTTCCCGATCAGCATACGCAATCATGAAAACCTGGCGGTCCCGCACGACGGTCGCCCGCTCATATCTGCGAAACAGCACCGAGATCCTGTCAACTTCATCCGCGCCCGAAGGAAACAGGGCGTAAGTGTCGCTATCTATATAGATTTCCATCAGTGCGAACGGCGCGCCATCGGCAAAGTGCACCTTGTCGATGCGCGTGTAGGCAGCGGCTGCCGTCGTCGCTTCGAGACTGTCGGGCAGAACAGTCGGGCTGATGCGGCGCAAGATCCGGATTTCGGGATTGGCGAGCGCCTCAAGCGCCGGGCCGCCGGTGGCCGGGTCGAGCATATGGGCCGCGCCCGTTACAAAGGTGCCCCGCCCGCGCGTGCTTTCCACCAGGCCCTCATGCGCGAGCAGGCGCAGGGCCTGACGCACTGTGATCGCCGCGACCCCATAGGTTTCCCCGAGTTCGGCGATGGTCGGCAGGCGCGCGCCCACGCCCCATGCGCCTGAGACGATCTGCTGGCGAAACACCCGCGACAGCCGGATGTAGAGCGCAATCCGGTCATTGTCGTTCTGTGGGCCGGGCGCTCCCGACGCCCTGTCGATGCCCCGGGCAGCCATCGTGGTCTCCTGCTTGCGCCGGTATCCATCGCATGGATGCCGGCAGGAACAAAGCGCAGCCGTCCGCATGGATCGGACAGGAATACTCCCGCGCGGCGTGGGTGGCGCCTGGCAGGTCCGGCTTTTCCATTCGACGGCCGTTTGTGGCCGTTTCCGCCCAATCTGAAGCGGATACTGCGTCTCTCCGCCCTGTTTCGGGCGAATTTTGCCCGATCCGCAGCTCGCTCCAGCCGGAAAGCGCGCCAATCCGCTTGACAGACATTAGTGCTATTTTTAGCATTTTTCCAGACGCGCACATCCGGCCGGCGCAAGACCGGCGGCGCGGAATGGGTCAACATTGTTCAACTGGGGGGAGAAACATGCCGGATATCGGGCTCGGAAACTGGATCCTGCAGCGCGCGCTGCGCACGCCGGAGCGCAAGGCGCTGGTCTTCGAGGGGCAGACCTGGACCTACGCTGAACTGATGCGGGATATCGACCTGCAGGCCGGGCGGCTGGCGGCGCTGGGCGTCGGCAAGGGCGACCGGGTCGCGTTCCTTGGCCTCAACCAGCCGAATTTCCTGATCACCATGTTCGCGGCGGCCCGGTTGGGCGCCATTTTCACGCCGCTGAATTTCCGGCTCAGCGCCGCCGAACTGGCTTTCATCATCAATGACGCCGCCGCCGCCGTGGTGATCGCCGATGCGGCGCACCGCCCCATTCTCGACAGCGTGCGCGGCGAGCTTGCCAGCGTCCGGCATTTCCTGACCGATGGCGGCGGCGATGGCTGGCTGGCGCTGGAGCAGCCTGCCACGCCGCTGGCCGCCGCCACGCCCGTGACTGGCGATGATCCGGCCGTGATCATGTACACCTCGGGCACCACGGGGCGGCCGAAGGGCGCGATCCTGACCCACGGCAATCTGTGGTGGAACAATATCAACGCCATCTACAATCTGGATGTCCTGCAGGATGACATCACGCTGGTCGCCGCGCCGCTGTTTCATATTGGCGGCCTGAACGTCACCACGCTCATCACCCTCCAGAAGGGTGGAACAGTGGTTCTGTTCAGGACTTTCGATCCGGTCGAGGCCCTGCGGGCAATGGGTGAATTCCGCATCACGACCATGTTTGGCGTGCCGGCGATGTTCCAGTTCATGGCCCAGCATCCCGACTTTGGCGCCGCCGACCTGTCCTCCGTCCGCATGCTGGTCTGCGGCGGCGCCCCATGCCCGCTGCCACTGCTTGAAACCTACGCCAGGCGCGGCGTCTCGGTGCAGCAGGGTTACGGCCTGACGGAAACCGCGCCCATGGTGACATTCCTTGCGCCGGAATTCGCCAACACCAGGCTGGGTTCATCCGGGCGCACGCCGATGTTCACCGAGGTCAGGCTGGTCGATGGCGAGGGGCGGGTCCTCACGGAGCCAGGCGCGCGCGGCGAGGTGCAGGTGCGCGGCCCGAACGTCACGCCTGGATACTGGAATCTGCCGGAGGCCAGCGCGGCGGCGTTCGACGCGGGGGGCTGGTTCCGCACGGGCGACGTGGCGTGGGCCGATGAAGAAGGGTTCCTCTACATCTGCGACCGCGTGAAGGACATGATCATCAGCGGCGGCGAGAATATTTACCCCGCAGAGGTGGAAAGCGTGCTGTTCCGCCATCCGTCCATCACCGACGTCGCCGTGATCGGCTTGCCTGATCCCAAATGGGGCGAATCCGTCGCCGCGATTGTCGTGCTGGCTCCGGGGGCCTCGCTGGATCTGGAGGAACTGCGGGAATTCGCCGGCAACGAACTCGCCCGGTACAAATTGCCCCGCCACCTGGAAGTGACCGAAGCGCTGCCGCGCAACGCCACGGGCAAGATCCTGAAGGTTGAACTGCGCAAACAGTACAGGGGCGCGTGACCATGACGGATATCGACCTTGGCGACTTCGCGCTTTACGCCAACGGGATCCCTTACGATCTCTTTGCCCGGTACAGGCGCGAGACGCCCGTGCGCTGGGTCGCGGAGCCAGCGCGCGGCAATTTCGCCGGGGGGCCAGGCTTTTGGGCCGTGTTCCGCCATGTCGATATCCAGACCGTCTCACGTCACCCGGAGATCTTCTCATCCAACCTCGGCGGCACGACCCTGCGGGACCTGCGGCCCAGGGACCTGGACGTCGTCCGGAACATGATGCTGAACATGGATCCGCCGCATCACACGCGGATGCGGAAGATCGTCAGCCGGGCGTTCACGCCCCAGGTGGTCAACCAGTTGCGGGATTCGATCGCGGACCACGCCCGCGAGGTCGTCGACGCGATCGTGGAGCGCGGCTCGGTTGATTTTCTGGAGGAGGTGGCCGCCGAAATGCCGCTGCTGGTGCTGGCGGACATCTTCGGCTTCCCTTCCGGCGACCGGCAGATGCTGCATCGCTGGACCGACACGATGATCGCCTATGACGACCCGGACGCTGGCCCGGCGGAAGCGGCGGCGATCATCGCCACGGTCAAGGAGATGTTCGCTTACGCCTCGGCGCGCACCGCCGAACGGCGGGCCAGCCCCACAGGCGATGTGTGGAGCCTGATCGCCAATGCCGAACTGGATGGCGAGCAGCTGAGCCAGGGGCAACTCGACCGCTTTTTCCAGTTGCTCGTCATCGCTGGCAACGAAACAACGCGCAGCCTGATCAGCGGCGGCATGCAATTGCTCAGCCAGCATCCGGACCAGCGCAGGCTGCTGCTGGACGACATGAGCCTGCTGCCTGGCGCCATCGAGGAAATGCTGCGGTTTGCCCCACCCGTTATCCAGTTCCGCCGCACCGCCGCCGTGGATACGGAACTGGCGGGACAAAAAATCGCGCGCGGCGACAAGGTGGTGGTGTTCTACGCCTCCGCCAACCGGGATGAGACGGTCTTCAGCAATCCCGACGTTTTCGATATCCGGCGCGGGCCCAACCCGCACCTGTCGTTTGGAGACGGCACGCATTTCTGCCTTGGCGCCAATCTGGCCCGCATGGAGGCCCGGGTAATTTTCACGGAGCTGCTGACGCGGCTGCCGGACCTGGAAATCGTTGGCGAGCCGGAGCGGATGCGCTCCAATTTCGTTGCCAACTTCAAACACATGCGGGCAAAATTCACGCCAGGCAGGCGCCTGGGGCCGCTTGCGCGCGAAGCTTCGGTCCCCGCCATCAGGGCCGAGACAGCTTCAGTTTCAGCTCCGGCGCCCGGGGCCAGCCGGCATGGCGCGCCCCTGCTGGTGCTCTACGGCTCGAACTTTGGCGCGGCGGAAGACATCGCCCAGCGGATTGGCGCCGATGCTGATGCGCATGGTTTCGCCACCACCGTCGCTGCGCTGGACGACTACGCCGGCAAGCTCAGGGCCGGGGACACCGCGATCATTGTCACCGCGACCTACAATGGCGCGCCGCCCGACAACGCCGCCCGCTTCGTTGAATGGCTCGGGAGCGGCGCGGAGCCGCTGGAAGGCGTTCGCTACGCCGTGTTCGGCTGCGGCAACCATGAATGGGCCGCCACGTTTCAGGATATTCCCCGCAAGGTCGATCATCTGCTCGAACAGCGCGGCGCCCGGCGCCTGCATATTCGCGGCGAAGGCGACGCGGCGGACGATTTTGACGGCCAGTTGGAAAGCTGGCGCACGCCGCTGCTGGCGAAAGTCGCGGACGCCCTTGGGGTCGCGCTGGAAAGCCAGACGGCGGGCCCGGCTTTCGCCATCGAGATTGTTCCCGGCGAGCGGCAAAGCCCATTCGTGACCTCGCTCGGCGCCCTGCCCATGCGCGTTCTGGTCAATCGCGAGTTGCAGACAACGGATGCGCGCGATCCGCTGGCTCCATCGACCCGCCACATTGAACTGGCGCTGCCGGAAGGCGTCAGCTATCGCGCCGGTGATCATCTCGGGGTTATTCCCCACAACAACCCGACGCTTGTGCACCGGGTGGCGGCGCGTTTTGGCTTTGAGAAGGACGCGTTCATCCGCATCCATGCGCGCAATGATCGACGCACCTTCCTGCCCGTTGGCGAACGCATCTCGGTGCATGCGCTGCTGTCGGACTATGTAGAGCTTCAGGACACCGCCTCGCGGGCCAATATCCGCGCCATGGCCGCGTGCGCCGTCTGCCCGGTAACCCGCGAAGCGCTGGAAAATCTGGCCAGTGACAATGATGACGCCTATCGCCGGGAGGTGCTGCTGAAGCGCACAACGGTGATCGACCTGCTGGAGCGCTTCCCGGCCTGCCGGCTGCCGCTGGAGAGCTATCTGGAAATGCTGCCGCCGCTGGCGCCGCGCTACTACTCGATTTCATCGTCGCCGACCGATGGGCCTGACCGGTGCAGCATTACGGTGGGCGCGGTGAAGGGGCCAGCGCGATCCGGCCAGGGTGTGTTCGCCGGCGTCTGCTCCAGCTATGTGGGCCGGCAGGCGGGAGATGATGTGATCTATGGCTTCGTGCGCGATACGAAGACCAGTTTCTACCTGCCCGACGATCACGCCACGCCGGTCATCATGATTGGGCCGGGCACGGGTCTGGCGCCATTTCGCGGCTTCCTGCAGGAGCGCGGCGCAGCGCAGGCGCGCGGGGAGCGCATCGGGCGGTCACTACTGTTTTTCGGCTGTCGTCACCGTGACCAGGACTTCATCTATGCCGATGAACTGAATGCTTTCGGGCAGGCCGGGGTCACCGGGCTTTGCCTGGCCTTCTCCCGGATGCAGCCGGAGAAGGTTTATGTGCAGGACGCGATCCGCGCGCAGCAGGACGACGTATGGTCGCTGCTGGAGGCGGGCGCGATCATTTACGTCTGTGGCGACGCCAGCCGGATGGAGCCAGGCGTGCGTCAGGCCCTCACGGACGTCATCGGCGCGAAGCTCGGCGTGGACGCCGCCGCCGCGACCAGACAATTCGACCGGCTGCGGGCCGACAACCGCTATCGCGTCGACGTCTGGGCTTCCGGTTAAAATGGTTCCGACCAGACGGGACCGTCTGGTCGACCAGCATTCGCCCAAAACAGGGCGGCTGGAGCGGTCCCGCTCCATCTTGACCGGAAATGGCCCCGGAACGCGCACCGATGGGTTTATTTGTTCGCTTCGGCCAGCGTATGCGCCACGATTGCGTTGGCGTGCCCGTGACCCATTTGATGGTCGTCCTTCAGCATCGCAACCAGTTCCATGTGCTTCGCGGGAAGCCGCTGGCGCACCAGTTCCTTCCATTCGCTGATGGGCCGCCCGTACTTTTTCTCGATCGATGGGAAGTAGGAGGCCGGGCCCTTGACCACGTCATCAACCATGATTGCCGCTTTCGCTGTTTCCAGGACGCGGACAATCCGCGCCCTGCTTCCACAATAGAAGGGGAATAATTTTTGCCCCTCCGGGCGTATCCGAAATCACGCTATAATACGACATAAGTTAATGAAAATGCTAAAAAAATCTCTCTGAGACTTTCAGCATCTATCGCCGGGTTAGCCTCCCGTTTGACGGTATGGCTGGCGGTATGGCGCGTCTTGTCTCAACCGAAAAACGCATATACCGTCAGGGGCAAGAGAGCTTCTGACGGTATATTTTTTGGCCTAAACACCTGTAAGTGCTGGATAAAAATCCTGTCAGGCGGCCCAATTTTGGCCTGACGGTATAATTGGGTGCTCTCCTGCATTTTTTGACCGATCTGGAGGGTGCAGATGCTGACCGACACCGCCATCAAGGCACTGAAACCAAAAGATAAATTATACAAGATTGTGGATCGTGACGGTATGTACGTCGTGGTCCAACCTTCAGGTTCAATCGTGTTCCGCTTGGACTACCGGCTCAACGGCCGTCGGGAGACCTTGACGTTGGGTCGTTATGGCCCGGCGGGTCTGTCTCTGGCCCGGGCGCGTGAGAAGCTGATTGATGCCAAGCGCGCGATTTCCGAGGGTCGCTCGCCGGCGCAGGAAAAGCAGCGCGAGAAGCGGAGGATCAAGGAAGCCAAGAGCTTCGGCCAGTTCGGTGAACGCTGGCTTCAGGAAGCGAGGATGGCGGACAGTACGCGCGCGATGCGGCGGTCGATCTTCGAGCGCGACATCCTCCCGGCTTTTCGCAATCGACTGCTAACCGAGATCCTGCCGGAGGATTTGCGCGGGTTGTGCGCGAAGGTGAAGGAACGCGGGGCGCCGGCAACAGCGGTCCACGTCAGAGACATTGTGAAGTTGGTTTTCGCCTTCGCCATCCTGCACGGGGAGAAGGTCGCCAACCCGGCCGACGAGGTTGGCCCATCGTCGATCGCGACCTTCGTGCCGAAGGACAGGTCGCTATCTCCCGCGGAGATCCGCATCATGCTCGGACAGCTTGAGCATGTCCCGACGCTGCCGACGATCCGTCTCGGAATAAAGCTGATTCTGCTCTCGATGGTGCGAAAGAGCGAATTGCAGGATGCAGTTTGGGACGAGGTCGATTTTGAGAACGCCGTCTGGTCGATCCCCAAGGAGCGAATGAAGCGCTCGAAGGCGCACAACGTCTATCTATCGCAGCAAATGCTCGACATCTTCATCGCTCTCAAGACCTGCGCCGGTAACTCGAAATACGTCCTGCCGTCGCGCTACGACGCTGACGCGCCGATGTCGCGGGCCACGTTCAATCGCGTCACGACGGCGGTGGTGGTGCGGGCCAAGAAGGAAGGAATGCCGCTGGAGTCCTTTACGGTTCACGATCTCCGACGCACCGGCTCGACTCTGCTGAACGAACTGGGCTTCAACAGCGACTGGATCGAGAAGTGCTTGGCGCACGAGGATGGCCGATCCTCACGGGGCATCTACAACAAGGCGGAATATGAGCATCAGCGCCGGCACATGATCCAGGAATGGTCCAACATCGTGGACGCTTGGGTCGTGGGGGAGAAATACACGCCGACCCTTTATCCGCCGACTATGGACCTGCTTACGCCCGAGCCGGATGTTTGATGGGGCGGGTCTTGCGAAGCTGGACATCGGGCATGGGGGCGCGTTTCACGGTTTTCGCGCGCGAGGCGCGGCGGCGCTCCTCGAGCCAGGCTTCGACTTCGGCGAGGTCCCAGACCACGCAGCGAGACGTAAGATAGAAGCGCTGCGGAAATTCACCGCGCTGCTCCATGTCGTAGATGGTCGTGTCGGCCAACGGGACGATTTGCCGAAGCTCATGGCGCCGGATGGTCCGTGTCACGGCGGGAGGTTCTTGTGATTTCATCAGAGGAGTCCGTCAGCCATTGGGTTCAACGGATAGAAGTCGATAGACGACGTTTAAAGAAAGCCCGGATTGAGAGGCGTAGAACGGTATCGCGCTCTGGCGTGCATATCGGATGAGGCGCGGCCCTCGCCGCACCCAGCCAGACCTCCAATCGATTCATTTGGATGACCGTCGATACCGGCCTTTCCGGCGTGAGCCGACGTAGCATATGAGACCTGCCGCCTTGAGCGCGGCGATGTCCCGACGCGCGGTTTTCAGGCTAACCGCCCACATTGCCACAATATCCCGTGCGTCACTTCGACCTGCCGCGACTCGGTCGAGAAACCAGTGCTGCCGCTCGTTGAGTTCGGCCCGATCAGGGACATTTATAGGGTCGCGTTCAGGGACACGTTCAGGGACATTTTTCCGCGCGCCCGTTGCCGATCGTCCCCCTGCGGCTTCCCCGGCGGCATAGGCTTCGCGCGCTCTGACCAGGGAAATGCGATCCACTGGCCCGGTCAGCGGGATGGCTGCCGGCCCATCAATCAGGCCGAGAACGAAGGCCCTGATGACTGGGGACGAGACCACCAGCCGCAGGAAATAGACGCTGTCTGGCCCGTGCTGGCCTGAGAGCCAGTGCTTGACGGTTCGCTCGCTTGCGTCCGTCTGGCGCATGAGCTGCTTAATCGCGCGGCGACTGTCGCCATGCTCTTTGCGTAGCAGCTCAGCGATGGTCCGCGCATAGACTTCGCGTCCGCCAAGAACGCCTGTCCATAGGGGTAATTTCCTGCCCGTTTTCGGCAACATCTTCCGTTTTCTCCGCAGCTAAACTGTTCCAGTGCGGAGTGACGGCAGAGCCCCGTCATGCGCTGCGGCGGTAGGTCGCCCGGACCGCCGCAGGCAAGTTCGTGAGGCGTAATGTGATGAGCCGGAGAGATTACGATAATGAGCGGTCAGAGCAGCCCGAACGTCCTCTTCGGGCTGCCGAATACGTCCGCATGTCGACGGATCATCAGAAGTATTCGACGGAAAACCAATCCGACGCGATCAAGCACTATGCCGAGGCGCGCGGAATCGAGATCGTCTGTACCTACGCCGACGAAGGAAAGAGCGGGCTCAGCGTCGATGGCCGTGATGCGTTCAAGCGGCTGATCGCGGACGTCGTGGAAGGCCGCGCCGACTTTGAGATGATCCTCGTCTACGACGTGAGCCGCTGGGGGCGCTTCCAGGACACCGACGAAAGCGCCTACTACGAATATATCTGCAAGCGCGCCGGCGTTCGTGTCCAATACTGCGCCGAACAGTTCGAGAATGACGGAAGCCCGATCGCGGCCATCATCAAGGGCGTGAAGAGCGCCATGGCCGGGGAATATAGCCGTGAGCTTTCCGTCAAGGTTTTCGCCGGCCAGGGGCGCCTGATCGAGAAAGGGTATCGTCAGGGAGGCCCGGCGGGTTTTGGACTACGGCGAACGCTCATCGATGAGCACGGCGCTATCAAGGGATGTCTTGAACGGGGCGAGCAGAAGAGTCTCCAGACTGACCGCGTGATCCTGACACTCGGCCCGGCCGAGGAGGTCGATCTGGTTCGCGAAATCTACCGGGCGTTCGTCCATCAAGGGTATAGCGAGAGCGAGATCGCGGCCGATCTCAACAGACGGGGTATTTCCACCGACCTTGGACGACCCTGGACCAGGGGAACCGTCCACCAGATTCTCATCAACGAGAAATATGTCGGCGACAACGTATGGAACCGCCGCTCTTTCAAGCTGAAGAAGAAGCGCGTCCGGAACGATCCCGGTATGTGGATCAGGGCACAGGATGCGTTTGCGGCCGTCATCGAACGCGAACTGTTCGAGGCGGCCAGGACCATCATCGGTGTGCGCTCCTTTCGGCTGAGCGATGAAGAGATGCTGCAATCTCTGAGGGCGCTTTATCAGCAAAAAGGTTTGCTCTCCGGCATCGTCATCGACGAATCCGATGGGATGCCGTCCAGCAGCGCCTACAGCTCCCGCTTTGGCAGCCTGCTTCGCGCCTACGGTCTCGTGGGCTTCACGCCGGATCGCGATTACCGCTACGTTGAAATCAACCGCGAACTGCGAAAGCTCCATCCCGGCATTCTTCGTGAGGTGCTCGATGGATTGCGGGCAACGGGCAGCGATGCCTGGCAGGATATCGAGGCCGACCGGATAGTCGTCAACGGTGAGTTCAGCGTCTCGTTGGTGATCGCGCGGTGCATCGAGACGCCGACCGGGCTCCTTCGGTGGAACCTGCACTTCGATACCTCGCTCGCGCCCGACATCACGATTGTCGCGCGGATGGATAGAGCCAATCGCGCGCCGTTCGACTTCTATCTGTTCCCCCGCATTGACATGCTCTTCGAAAAGCTGCGGCTAGGAGAGGAGAATGCGCTCGCGCTCGATGCCTACCGCTTCGACGACCTTGAGCTTCTCTATGACATCGCCGCGCCTGTTCCTCTTGGGGAGGCCGCCTGATGCCTGCTGTTCGACCGAACAAGATCGAAATGATCCCTATCTCCCGGATCACGGTTCTGAACCCTCGCGCACGCAACAAGCGCCAGCATCTGGAGATCGTGAACAACATCGAAGCCATCGGCTTGAAGAGGCCGATCACGGTGAGCCGCCGCGATGGCGCAGGCGGGCCGAGATATGATCTCGTCTGTGGTGAGGGCCGGTTGGAAGCCTTCCAGATGCTTGGTCAGACCGAGATTCCGGCCGTGGTGATCGAGGCCAGCGAAAGCGAGTGCCTCGTCATGAGCCTGGTCGAGAATATCGCCCGGCGCACGCCGCGGCCCATCGACCTCATGAAGGAGATCGGCGCGCTACGATCTCGCGGTTACAACGACGCTGCCATCGCGGAGAAGATCGGTGTCGGGGCATCCTGGGTGAACATGATCGCGTCGCTACTCGAGCGTGGCGAGGAACGGCTGGTGTCCGCCGTCGAAACCGGGCTCATTCCGATCACCTTGGCAATGGAGATTTCCAAAGCCGAAACGGAAGAGGCGCAGAACCTGCTCCTCGATGCCTATGAGACCGGCAAGCTTCGGGGCAAGAAACTCGCCGCGGTTCGACGTCTGCTGGAAATGCGGATGCGCAGCCAGCGCAAGGGTGGATTGCCTGTCGGGCGGTTAGGCCGAAAGGGCACCGGCGTCCGTCGGATGACGGCCGCCGATCTCATGCAGGTCTATCAGCGGGAGGCGGAAAAGCAGCGTCTGCTGGTCAAGAAGTCGGACTTCACCCAGACCCGGCTGCTGTTCGTCGTCGAGGCGCTGAAGGATCTGCTTGGCAATGACGGTTTCATCAATCTGTTGAGGGCGGAGGGGCTGGCGACCATGCCACGCGCGCTCAAGGTCCGTGTGTCGGGAAACGATCATGACTGAAGAACCGAAGGATCGGGATGACGGCCGTATCCATTTTGGCTTCGACCGCGATTTTCTGACGATCCCCGTCGCTGCGATCGTGCCGCTGAAGACGTTGCCGCCCGGCGCCAGGGAGAGCCGATCCTATTCGCAGGTGCTGAGTTCGATCAAAGCGATCGGCCTGATCGAAGCGCCCGTCGTCATGGCAGACGAAAAGAATGCCGGAACCTGGTTTCTCCTCGATGGTCATCTGCGGCTTGAGGCGCTGAAGGAACTCGGCATCTCCGAGGTCGAGTGCCTGCTTGCGGCTGACGACGACACCTACACCTACAACAAGCGCGTCAATCGCATACCGCCGATCCAGGAGCATCGGATGATCGTGCGGGCAATGGACCGGGGCGTGTCATCGACCGACATCGCCGCAGCCTTGAACCTTCAGGTCGAGTCTGTGCTGCGGCGTTTCCGGCTCCTGGAAGGGATCAGCCCCGAGGCGGCCGAGATGTTGAAGGATACGCCCTGTTCGATGAAGGTGTTCGACATCCTGCGCCAGATGACGTCGGTCAGGCAGATCGAAGCCGCAGACCTGATGATCGGTCAGAACAATTTCACCGTGATGTTTGCGCGTGCGCTGCGTGCGGCGACGTCCGAGAACCAACTCGCCGCCACCCGCAAAGGAAAAGGGGGAGGCAAGCCAACGCCCTCGGGCCAGCAGATCGCCCGCATGGAACGCGAGTTGGCGGCGCTCCAGACCCAGGTGAAGTCGGTCGAGGAAACCTACGGCATCGACAATCTGCATCTGACCGTCGCCCGCGGCTATGTCGCCAAGCTGCTGGCGAACAACCGGGTGGTTCGCTGGCTGGCGACCCATCAACAGGACTATCTCAGCGAGTTTCAGAAGATCGCCGAGATCGACACGCTCGGCCCGATCGCGGAAACGCCGGGCGCCTGAGTCAGATATGGGGACCCGGACCCGATAAGCGCGGGGACCATGGGAGAAGCCGCACCGTGGGGCGGATCAAGCATGGTGGTGGGAATGGCGGCGAACCCGCATGAAGCCCACCAGGCTGGTCCACATATAGCCAGCCGCATGAGGGGGCGCTTCCCCCGCATGAGCAGGACGTGCGTGCCGGACGCGCCGGCCGGCACGCACGTTATTCATCGGGATGCTTCTGTCGTGAGAATGCAGACAGATCGAGGGTCAATGCTTGCAGCGACCGCGTCGTTTCCACGTCGTGATGGGTCAGGAGATCGACAAGATCCTCCTGGTCCGGCTGCCCCAAAGCAAGGCGATAGAGCAGCCTCTGCGTCCTCAACTTTGCGAATCGGTCAATATCGCGACTTTGGGGAAGCGCGAACAAATGTCGCTTCAATTCCGCACCCTCCATCGCCCACCAGGGGCTGAGGCCGGTTTTGTCGTCCGCGAACGCCTTGTCGGCGTCGCGTGCGATGATGTCCCACGGCGACGATGCTTGGCCGCGTGCCTGCGCCAACGCTTGTTCGCCTAGTTTTCGGGCGAGCGGTTGTCGGACAGTCAGTCCGCCGAAGCGCTGGACGCGACCTTCTCGTTGCTCCAGGTCAACCGGGCTGGAACAAAGATCCCAGTGGCCCAGCCGGTCGCACCAGCTATGGAAGTCGAGACCTTCCTGTCCGACAGAGGTCGTTGCCAGGACATGGGGCCAGAACGGCGTATTGAACGCGCTGCGGATTTCCTCAGAGCGCGCCGGTGGCGGTTCATTGACATCATGATCCTGCCGATGCGTCTCTGTCTCAGTGCCCCCAAACGGCACCGCAGCGTGACAGCGGATACGGATCTTGTCCTTTTTCTTCGCGCCCTTGAACCCGAAAGTGCCGACGTTCGCTGCGAGCGCCGCCGACAGATCCTCGATCAATCCATCAGGATTGACCTTGGATTTGCGCAGCCAGAAATGTTCGTCAAGGACGGCTTCCAGGCAGCCATCAACGCACGCATTCTGATATTTCTGCGTGGCGTCCTCACCGGGCAAGATCGACCAGAAAACGGGGCGATCCAGATAGGTGCGCAGCCTCGTCCAGCAGAAGCGCACAAGCCGCGCGAAATGCTGCTCCTGGTAATCGAAAAGCTCAGGAAGGTGGCGATAGAGTGCTCGGCCCGTCACGACGCCAGGGGCGCCGAGAGCCATATCCACCAGAGCGTCCAGCTCCCATCGGCTTAGCCAGGTGATCGCCTCGGCCTCTTGGCGCTGCTTGAGCAAGGTTTGAAGTGTTGCATCCTTCGGGGCGACCCGACCCCAGTTCTTCTGGACCGCCGCGAACTCCCGAGCCAGCGGCGCCTTTTGCGCGCGCTCAATGGCCGCGAGGATCGCCCACGCCGGTTTGCGCCGTCGGTTGCTTCGCGCATTCGGAGCCTCCGGCGCGATGGACGGGGGCAGCGCCTGAATGATCTGCTGCCGCGCCCTGGCCCGGATCTGCTTGATCGCAGCCTTGCCCTTCACATCTAGGGGATCGACAGCGCGGATCAGGAAAGGGCTCGGGTGAAACAGGGCGAGCGTGGGGCCTTGGTTCGGCTTCGGGTTCAGGTGGCGTTTCTTCCACGCGGCAGCGTAGGGAAGATTGCTTTTCGCCACGCATTTGCGCTCGACCTCAAGGCTGACAAGGGCTGCCAGGCTTTGCGGTGTGGCCCTGAATCGGCTGAAGATCAGCATCTTGGGCGATTGCGTCACCTTTGCCCATGGGCCGGAAGGCGCCCACCAAGTCAGCGACGGCAACACCCACGGAAGGGCAAGGGCCTCGGTTGGCACAAGGCCGTTGAGGGCACGGAGCTTGGCGCTTCCCCAACCCTCTTTGGGCGGCTTGAAGCAATTGGTGACTCAAAAGCGCTTTTCGGGCCAAAAAGTCGTAAACTTACGTAGTCATTTCAGCGGCTTAACGTGGTGCATCGAATTTACACATGCCTTACACATAAACCCCGTGACCCGGGATGTGAGGCAGGCCAATGGAAAGCCACACCCTCATGGACGGCAAAGTCCATGTGTACCGCCGCGAGAACAGCCGCTTCTGGCAGTGCGCTGTGTTCCTTGGCGGACGAAACCACCGCCAGACCACGCGCCAGAAGAGCCTCGCCTTGGCGATGGATTTTGCACGCGAGTGGTACATGGAGCGGTACGCCGACGATCGGCTGCGCCGACGTGGGCTGCCGTTGCCGACGGACGATGAGCGCGCCGCGGCAGGTGAGCCCCTGTTCCTTCGGCCGAGGCCTAAGGCCAAGCCTGCGGGGCCCACATTCCGAGAGGCGGCCGAGGCCTTCGTGGCCGAATACGGTGTGATCACTCGCGGCGAGCGGAATGCCGAATACGTTGAGCAGAAATCGCGGCACTTGAGGCTGTACCTGCTCCCGTATTTTGGTGATCGACCCCTCGATGAGATCACGGCGGGCTTAATCCAGGAGTATCGGGTTCATAGGCTCAACCCGTCGGAGGTTCCGCAGGATAAGCGCAGCCGGGGCCGGGCGAAGGCGCTGCCGAAGCGTCCGGCTCGCAGCACTATGCACCAGGAGCTCGTAACCCTTCGCCAGGTGCTGAAGACCGCGAACCGCAAGGGCTGGATCGCCGCGCTTCCGGACATGTCGGCGCCTTACAAAGCCTCAGGCAAGATTTCACATCGAGCCTGGTTCTCTCCGGATGAGTACAAGCAGCTCTACGTGGCAACGCGAGAACGCGCGCGCAACCCAAAGAATGAGCGCTGGCGCGGTGAGTGCGAACAGCTCCACGACTTCGTGCTGTTCATGGTCAACACGGGGCTCCGGCCTGACGAAGCGTCGAGGCTTGAGTACCGTGACGTTAGCGTTGTCGTCGACGATGAGACCAACCAACGGATCCTGGAGATTGAGGTCCGCGGAAAGCGGGGTGTGGGCTACTGCAAGAGTATGCCCGGCGCCGTACAGCCGCTCCTTCGGCTCCGGAAGCGGCACGATCCGCGGCCAACGGATCTGATCTTTGGGAAAGTGCAGCGCGAACTGCTGAACACCATTCTGGATGAGCTCGGGCTCAAGACCGACCGGGAGGGCAATCCACGCACCGCGTACAGCCTGAGGCACACCTACATCTGCCTACGTCTCATGGAGGGCGCGGACATCTATCAGATCGCAAAGAACTGCCGCACCAGCGTCGAGATGATCGAGAAATTCTACGCTTCGCACATCAAGAACACCCTCGACGCGTCGGCGATCAATGTGCGCAAGCCTCCTAGAGCGCGGAAGGTCCCTTCCGCGACGAGGCGCGGGCGAACGCCCGAGCGCCTCCCTAGCGAACGCCAAGCTCAACCCTGAATCTGCACCCAGTCCAGGAAATTCAAACGACGAGGCGCGGGGACTGGTTCTGACTGAGGCTGTGTAAAAA
>NZ_JBLLJM010000017.1:0-122127 GCF_053543495.1 Camelimonas sp. ID_303_24 | reverse complement strand
CGGCGGCCCTGGAGACGATGATCCAGGGCCGCCGCGTCATCCCATATTGACGGGAACCACGCGTTTCCGGACCATTCACGCCAGTTTGAAAGCACAATCCGGAGCGCGCGCCCATCCGGATGCGTTACCCTGGCGCGACACGGGCGGTCTGGAAACGGGATGACGACATTGGGCGGCAAGGCGGGAAAAATCAGGATTGGCATCGGCGGCTGGACCTACGCGCCATGGCGCGGCGTATTTTATCCAGAAAAACTGCCGCAAAGGCGCGAACTGGAATATGCCGGCGCGCATCTGACCTCGATCGAGATCAACGGCACCTATTACGGCTCGCAAAAGCCGGAGAGCTTTGCCAAATGGCGCGACGAAACGCCTGATGACTTTGTATTTTCACTGAAGGCGCCGCGTTTCGCCACCAACCGCCGCGTGCTGGCGGAGGCCGGCGAAACCATTGAACGGTTTTTCACCAGCGGCGTCACGGAGTTGGGCGACAAACTCGGCCCGATCAACTGGCAATTCATGGCCACGAAGAAATTCGATCCGGGTGACTTCGAAGCCTTCCTGAAACTGCTGCCGCAATCCATCGGGGGGCGTGATCTGCGTCACGTGGTGGAGGTGCGCCATGACAGTTTCCGCACGCCAGAGTTCACTGGCCTGCTCCGCAAATTCGGGGTGGCGGC
The DNA here is from genome assembly GCF_053543495.1 of Camelimonas sp. ID_303_24. NCBI lineage: Bacteria > Pseudomonadati > Pseudomonadota > Alphaproteobacteria > Hyphomicrobiales > Chelatococcaceae > Camelimonas > Camelimonas sp. ID_303_24. The sequence continues at coordinate 121,450 of NZ_JBLLJM010000017.1, read as the reverse complement.
GGTGGTCGCCGGGGACAGTGAATATCCGCAGATCGCCGATGTAACGGCGCCGTTTGTCTACGCCCGCATCATGGGCGCCCGGGAGGACGCCGGGCCAGATGGCTACGATAACGCCAGTCTCGACCTGTGGGCGGAGCGCGCCAGGACGTGGGCGGCGGGCCGCGCGCCGGAAGGGCTGGACTATGCGGGCGAGCCGGCGGCTGTCGTTCCCCGCGATGTTTTTCTCTACGTCATCAGCGGCCACAAGCTGCGCAACCCGGCGGCGGCCATGGCGCTGATCAAACGCACGGGATGATGGCCGTCATCGGGGAGCCCGCGCGGTGAAGGCCGGACGTGGGGGCGAGGCCCCGGGGCGTAACAATTTGTAACGGACGCCAGCTCCCCTGCATTGCTACACAACAATGCCCAGGGGCTCTGGAACAACCGGACTTTTCAGGCTCCCCTGGCTACTCATTCTGGCCCCCGGGTCCTGTGCAGGTCTCACAGGCGCCCATGCACCCCGGTTCGGTAAAGGAGCCTTGCTTGGCCGCCAAACTCGCCCCATCCCGTCGCATGCTGATCATTGGCATCGCGCAGGCCGCAGCGGCGCTGTCATTGCCGCACCGATCGCTGGCTGCCGGGACGCCCCCGCGGATGACCGTTACCCGCGACCCATATTGCGGTTGTTGCGGCAGCTGGGTTGAGCATATCCGGTCCGCCGGTTTTCCAGTCGACGTGGTCGAAATTCCGGATGTCATGCCCCTCAAGGCAAAACTGGGCGTTCCCGGAAGCCTCATGTCATGTCACACGGCGGAAATCGACGGCTATGTCATCGAAGGGCATGTTCCGGCCGGAGCGATCAGGCGACTGCTTGCGGAGCGCCCCCAGGCCAGGGGCATTGCCGTTGCCGGCATGCCGACCGGCTCGCCAGGCATGGAGGTTCCGGGTCAACCGCCTCAGGACTATGAGGTCGTTGCCTTTTCGGCCGACGGGCAGCGCGTCTTCGCGCGCTACCGTGGCCTGCGGCCCATCTGACCCAGGGGGCCAGTCTGCTCCTGTCCGGCGCGAAGCGCAGCCTCACCTGGCCAAGATGGTTTCGTTTGACGCGTTTCCCGACGCGAAAGCCGCCCGGGGACGCTGTCGCTGTGACCGGTCGCCATAAGGAAGCGACGCGCCTTCGTTGAAAAGCGCGCCGCGTTTTGCAAACGCCGGAACCTGAAGCCAGGGGCCATCCAGTGATCTGACCAGGCTGGCTCCGTTGCCCCGGCCGCCCGGCTACGCCGGATCATTTCAAAAACCCTCGCGCACACTTAAGTTAAGGGGCGCAGCCGCATGGCGCTCCTACGTCGAGGGCTCATGATGACCACCGCGCTCCCTCCGGATGTTTTGCCCGAGTTCCCGGTTTTCTCCGAATTCGCGGATGTGGCGAACCCCGCGCACTACCAGCGCCTGCCCGATGACTGGCTGCTTGCGGTGGCGGATGTGGTGTCGTCGCGGACCGCGATCGCTGGCGGGAATTATAAAACGGTGAACATGGCGGGGGCGTCGGTCATCACGGCCATTTTGAACGCCCTTGGCCGCCCGGATCTGCCCTTCGTTTTCGGCGGAGACGGCGCAACTGTCGCCATCCCGGAAAGCGGGGCAAATGCGGCGCGCCAGGCGCTGGCCGACAGCGCCCGCTGGATCGCTGATGAATTGCAACTGGACATGCGCGTTGCGCTCGTCCCGCTAACCGCCGTGCGCGCGGCCGGCCTGGATGTGCTGGTATCGCTATTTCGCACAGGAACGGGGCTGGCCTACGCCATGTTCAGTGGCGGCGGCTCCGCCTGGGCCGAGGCGCGGATGAAAGAGGGCCAGTTTGCCGTGCCTCCCTCCCCAGCGGGCAGCCTGCCAGACCTGCACGGCCTTTCCTGCCGCTGGAGCCCGCTTCCGTCCAACAATGGCAACATCGTATCCATCATCGTGACGCCAGGAAAACGCGGCGTGGATGCAGCCTTCAACGCCCTGGTGACCCAGGTGGTGGCGGCCACCGCCTCCGCCGGCCATACGCCAAACCCGACGCCTGTGAACGGTCCTGCGCCACTTGTTGATTTTAGTGGCGTTGAGACCGAAATGCGCGCCCATCCCGAACCTGAGCGCAGGCGGGCGCGCCTGTTGGCAAAAGCTTCAATCGTCATGGTCTGGCTGTCTTACAGAACGGGGATTTCCCTCGGTCGCTTCAATGCGCGGCGCTACATCCGCGAAATCCACCAGAACACCGATTTCCGAAAATTCGACGATGGGCTGAAGATGACCGTCGACATTGATGACGCGGGCCTGCAGCGGATCACGGCCATGCTCCGCGCGGCGGCGGAGCGCGGCGCGTGCTTTTTTGGGCTGCACCGGCAGGATAGCGCGCTGATGACCTGCATCGTCCCGGGGCTTGGCATGACGCAGCACATGCATTTCGTCGATGGGGCCGATGGCGGCTACGCGACCGCGGCGGTGAAAATGAAGGAAATGATCAGCGGAAAGGCGGCCCTGACCACAACGGAAGATGGTTGACGCGCGCCCTGGTTGAGATCAGGACGGATACGCCCGCTCCGCAACAGTTCGGCAGGCCGCGCCTGACCGGGGTTTCGAAGCCACTCCGGGCTGTGCGTCCGTCACGGGGCATCACGCCGCAATGCGTCAGCGGAAATCCGGTAAATGCAAATCTGCGGGCGGCGCCACCCCGGCCCGCAGGCGGCCAGAGATGCGAAAGACCGTTCAATGATCTCGGTATGCTGGTTCAGGCGCATCCTGCGCATTCACGACCATCCCGCGCTCGTCGCCGCCGCGCGGACAGGTCCGGTGATCCCCCTCGTGATCCTTGATCCTGAGGAAGCAGCCAGACGTCCTGCATCAGCGGCGCGTCAGGCGGCGTCACTGCCGTTCCTTGCCCAAAGCCTCGCAGCGCGCGGAAGCCGGCTGATTGTCAGGCGCGGCAAGCCAGGCGAGGTGCTTTCCCAACTTCTGCGCGAAACCGGCGCAGCAACCGTTCACACAACAGCAGGCTTTCCATTTGCCAGCGATGAGGGGCTGGTAGCGCCTGGCTCCCCGGCTGCCATCCATTTTCATCCTCCGGGCGATCTCGTTCCCCGCATGCATCTGGGCACGGGGCGCGGCGAGCCGTACAAGGTCTTCACGCCGTTCTGGAAGGCCCTGCGGCAGAGCAACATTCTTCAACCGCTGCCTGCCCCAGCCCTGCCCGCGCCGGAAAACTGGCCGGCAAGCGACCTGACGGCGTGGCCCGAAGCTCGCGTGGCAATGGCCCGCGGCTGGGAAAGCCTGCAACGCCATGTCCGGGCCGGCGAACAGCAGGCGCATGACCGCCTCGAAGCGTTCCTGGACGCCTCGGCCGCCGATTACGCGCTCCACAAGGAAGAGCCGTGGCGCGCCGGGGCGACCTCGGAGCTCTCCGACGCCCTTGCGGTCGGCGAAATCAGCGCGCGGCAAATCTGGCGCAGGGCGCTGCTGGCAAGTCATGAGGGCGCGCACGGCGTCGAGCCCTTTCTGCGACAACTGGCCTGGCGCGAGTTCTCACGCGATCTCTGCACCAGCTTTCCAGACATGGAGACCAGCAGCTGGCGGCGGGAATGGGAGGTTTTCCCCTGGCGCAAGGACAACGCCGACGCAGAAGCCTGGAGACGGGGCGAAACGGGCGTCCCGCTGGTCGACGCCGGCATGCGCGAGCTATACGCCACGGGGCGTATGCACAATCGCGTGCGGATGGTTGCCGCAAGCTATCTGACGAAGCACCTGCTGACGGACTGGCGCGTTGGCCTGCAATGGTTCAGCGAGACGCTGGCTGACTGGGACCCGGCCTCGAATGCCGTGAACTGGCAATGGGTGGCCGGATGCGGACCAGACGCCTCGCCATTCTTCCGGATATTCAATCCCAAAACGCAGGCTGAGAAATTTGATGGAAAGAGCAGCTACAGGGATTACTGGCTGAAGGAAGCCTCGGAGGGCGCGCAAAGCTTCTTGAGCGCGGCGCCCGGATCGTGGCGCGCCGCGCGGGCGCGGAACAGGTTGGATGCACCGGATATCGAAGGCGGCAGGCGCAGGGCGCTTGCGGCGCTCGAAACCATGAAGGCGCATCAGGAGCCAGTTTGGGCGCTGCCGTCGCATTGACAGGCGGCTCCGAAAACAAAGCCCCGCAAGGTACAGGACGCCGCCGCCAGGCGGCGTCCCGCTTGCTTGCCTGGTTTCTCGCCCGGTTCCGTGACGGCCGAAACCGTCCGTGCATTGAGGCGGTTTCAGCCGCCCTTCGGGGTGTTTTTTTGCCAGGTTCATATCTGCAAGGACGCTGACGGCCCGTTCTGGCCTCATGCGCGCTTCGCCATGACCGTTTCCGTGGCTCAGGCCGGCTCTCGCACCGTGCGAAAAACGGCCGCGCCATCTGGTCCCCGGTCCGCGACGATCAGGCCTTCAGCTTCAAGACGGCGAAGCAGGCGCCGGGCGTGCCACGGCGCAATGAGAGCCCACCAGGGCTTGCCCATACCCGGGCGGTAACCCATGCGGCGGCTGGCAAGGGAGAGAATGTGTTCCTCAGCCCGCGACATTGGCCGGGCAGGCTCCACGGCAGGGCCATCTGGGGCCGGACGAGCCGCTGTGTCGGCTCGCCCTTCGCGCATGATCCGCAGGATGCTTGCCGCGTTGGCGCGGTAGCTGACGGCCAGGGCATCACCGACCGCATCGCCGCCGTGGGCTGATGGCTGGATCGTTTGCAAATCGGTGACAGCCACCTGAACCGTCACGGCCTCGGCGCGTGAGAGGCGGACGCCATTGATGATGATGTGTGGCACACGGGACATGGCTTCCCCTCAAGCCTGGCAAAGAGAACTGCGTCAGCGCCGTCGCCCGCCGCCGGATTGGGGCGAGACTACCCTGCCGCTCCAGGCTCACGGGCGGATGACGGGCATCTCCCCGAGCCCGTCTGCTCCATAGGCTCTTCAACCAGGCGTAGAAGCCGTTGGGTCGGATGCGCAGGCAGCGGCACATCGCTCGCACATTGAACTGCTGGCGGTGCTCGGCAACGAACGCGTATCTCACTTGGCATCCCTGGCGAAATACGCGGTGGCCTTTTTTCACAATGTCGCGCTCCTCGGCGACGCGCGCCAGTTCCTTCTTCAGGCGTCGGATTTCGGCGGCCTGATCATCATCACCACCTGATGGCTTCGCGAACTTCCGCCGCCACGCATAAAGCGAGCGCCGGCTGACCCCGGCCCCCTTCGCAACCTCTGCAACGGGGTAACCCCGTTCGGTGATCTGCGCGACTGCATCGCGCTTGAAATCATCCGTGAAATTTCCGGTTACCATCATGGCCTGCTTGCCTCAAAACCAGGAAAGAAGGCGTCCACAAATCCAGGGGCTATTCACAGGATAGCCCCAGTGAAGAAGTATTTTGTCCCCTCATGCCGCAACCAGATTAAGCGTGCGAGCAGATGGAGCGACGGTAAGATGGCGTCCCCAATCAAACGCGATCCAATCCTGCTCCATGCCATCCGCGAAGATCGTTCCGCCTTCATTCATATGAGACGTAATGATAATGCCGCAGTCGAGGAGTTTTCCGGCGCGTAAGGCAGTTCCAGTAGCCACGGTTGGAAACGGCTCACGAGCGAAATATGCGACAGCTTTTTCCTCTGGAGCCAGTGACAGCTGGATCCCGGTTGCTTCCATGATCGATCGCGCCCAGCCGGTGACGCCTGTTCCGGAGGCAACGATCAACCCACTCGAACTGTGGTTTTCCTCTACCGAACCTACGACAATTCGATAGCGCGCGGATTGATGGCCGCGGTGTCCGATGAAAACCTCGTTCAGAGCGAGGATGCTTTCACCATTCTCTAACCTGGCCTCAACCATGGTCCGGTGTTCGAGACGCATTTCTTTGCGAGCGCAAGCCAGGAGTAGCCTGGCGAGGCGACCGGGCGCCGTGCGCACCAGAACTCCGTCATAAAGGTCCGGATCAGGATTGATCCCCAGAACCGGTTGGCCATCAAGATATTTGGCCACATTGGCAACGAGCCCATCCTGCCCTACTGCGACCACCACATCTTCCGGCCCGAAAAGGAAACGGTCAAAATCAGCCCGCCGCACCTGTGTTTGCCGCCACTCGGCGGGGACAGCGGCGCGCGCTTGACGAAGCACCTTGACGAACCGTTCATGGCGCGCTTCCACATCAGCGATTTTTTGCCCTCTCGCTTCCAGAAAGAACCGGGCCTGCTCGCGCGTCGCATGTCGCGCGAGCAGGAGTTCATAGTCAGTCTCCCGGGTCACAAAAACCGCGCGAGGTGCGATTGTCGTCATGCCCGCAGACCGGTGCTGGCGTTCTCCGGCTCCGGCGAGGGTTTGCGGAACCCTTCGACAAGGGCGGCCAAGAGATCAGGGGTCACGTTGATGTGGTCGATTTTGCTCAGTTTGGTTGCCAGTTCGCGGGCAGCCAGGCCCATCATCACCGTCGGCGGCAGATCGCGATAGATTGCCATACGGGCAAACTCTGCCTCAGACTTTGCCGTCTCGAGCGTGCGAATACGCCCGGCCTCTGCTGCTGTCTCCACCTGCATGGCTGCGGCGCGCCCCGAAGCGCGATTGCGCGCATTTTCCCCTTCCTCGGCGATGAGCTGTTTCTCGCGCCGCGCGAGCTCCACCTTGTTGGCGAGTTCATTCTCTGCGATGGCGCGCTCCTTCTCGACGGCCAACGCCCGACGCTCGAATGTTGCCTCGTCAGCTTTCTGCTGCAGAGCCTCGAAAGTTGGCGTCTGGAGCGCCCGCTCCAGCTCGCTGGTTGGGGTGAGACTGGCAAGCCGGACCGAGACTATGGCAACCCCGACTTCTGCCAGACCGGGTGCTTCTGCAAGTGAGGTCTCGATGCGGGCGCGCAGCGGCTCAATGCCGGCGTCGAGCAGGACGCGAACGGGCGCTGTTGCGAGATATTCGAGGGAGGCCTGGCTGAAGAGGCCGGCCAACCGGGTTTCGATGCGCTCAATCGGCTCGCTGCGGGGCAGACCGCTGTCAAGCGCAATGCTGAAGTCGACACGGCTTGCCAGACGTTCAGGATCCGCCACACGCCACGTCAGAATACCCTGGACAGCCAGGGTCTGAAAATCCTGAGTACGCCCTTTGAGAAACACGGTTGCCTCGCGATCGTCCATAGGCACTTCCGCAATGCTGGAGGTGCCTGGCCCGAACCAGAAAACCATGCCTCGTCCGCTCTGATGAGCTCCCTTGTTGCCATACCGGATGACGTGGCTGCTGGCGTCGCTGCGAAGGCGTGCAAACGGGCCGAAACTGCGTATCTTGGCCAAGATCCGATATCCTTATCAATACGTATGAGACCAATTGAATTTATGAAATCTGACACGAACGCCCTGTCTCCAGTGCGACTCAAATTCGTGATAGCTCACCCCCCCTCGGGGGCATGCGGGCAATTGATTTGGCTATATACTCATATTGAGCATTAAATAGAGAAAGGCCAGACGTTGGTCAACGCCCCCAAGCCTTGCCTCCAAGCTTAATCCAGCTCTGAATTCGATCTGACGGTTTGTGACCCGCTCCCCAGAAATTGGTCCATCCAGAACTGGAATTTTCCACTTATCCTCCCGGTTGCGGGATGAAGGAGAGCTCCATGAAGGCGTCGAAGTTCACGGAAGCCCAGATCGCATTTGCGCTGAAGCAGGCGCATGTCTTGCTCGCCGGGGCGCGTGTCGAGAGGCGTTAGCTGTCCCCGCCTGAACCCCGGCGGCTTTTTCGTTGCGCCATGACGGCAAGAGGCGGTGTGTGGAGTGTGAAGCTATTTGTCGCGCCTGGAGCAATACGGCCGCAAACAGATGACCCGCGCAATGACCGGCAGATCGCCAAAACGTCAAATTTCGCAATTCTTTAAAAGAAAAATGGCGGAGACGGAGGGATTCGAACCCTCGAAGCCCGTTTCCAGGCTTGCTCATTTAGCAAACGAGTGCCTTCAGCCTCTCGGCCACGTCTCCGGCTGCGGCAAGGGATAGTCACAGACGGGTGGGAGGTCAACGGAAAACCAGGGGGCGCGCTCAAAATCCATGGGGATATTGCAGACGACCAACGAAAGGCGTGGACTTTCAGTCCCCTGGATATGGCGATCTGCCTGGGCGCTCCGGCATGTGCGGGCCCTCGGACCCGTATCCGGCGGGATATTCCCTGCATCGCGCCCAACTCCGTTCGCCTGACTGGCGCGACATGCAGGAGCGACGCCCTGACGACGCGCGCCCTTTTACCCTTGCCACACGCCCGAGCCCTTGCCATTTGCCCTGGCCATCCGCCCTTCCGCGCCAGGGGGGCTGCCCCTGCCCGTGAGGAAACCTGCCGCCGCGTGGGGAGCCGCCGCCCTGGCCCGCGCCATGCAGGCCATCGTGGGTTGGCAACCCGCCGGCAAGCTGCCAGCCTGTGGCGAGATAAAGGACTGACGGGGGAAACGATGAACGTTCAGGGAAAGACCACGGTCCAGGGCGGCATATCCGGATTTTGCGATCCGCAATATGCCGGGGTGCTGGAGGTTTTCGCGGAGAACTTCAATACGCGCGGCGAAATCGGCGCCAGCGTCGCCATTTCCGTTGGCGGGAAAACCGTGGTTGATCTGTGGGGCGGCCGCAAAACGCCAGATGGCCCGGCCTGGGAACAGGACACCCTGTCGGTGGTGTTTTCCTGCACCAAGGGCGCCTCCGCCCTGTGCGCCCATATGGCGGCGGACCGCGGCCTGCTCGATCTCGACGCCCCGGTCACGCGGTACTGGCCCGAATACGGCCAGGCTGGCAAGGAAGCGACGCGGGTTTCAATGATGCTCGACCATTCGGCCGGCGTTCCCGCCTTGCGTGAGGAACTCAGGCCCGGCGCCTATTATGATTATGCGCACATGGTTGGGCTTCTCGAAAAGGAGGCGCCGTTCTGGCGGCCGGGAACGCGCAACGGCTATCACGCCGTCACCAGCGCCTGGACCGTTGGTGAGATGGTGCGGCGCTCCACGGGCATGCGCATGGGCGCGTTTTTCCAGCAGGAAGTGGCCGGGCCGCTCGGCATTGATTTCTGGATGGGGCTGCCCGAGGCCATGGAGAGCCGGGTCGCTCCGGTGCTGCCGTTCATTCCCGACGAGGCGTCGCGCGGCAGCCGGATCGTGCTTGCCGCCATGGCGGACCCGCTCAGCCCGTCAGCGCTGTTCCTGTTCAACAATGGACATTTCAATCCGAACTCCCGCGAGGCGCGGGCGGCGGAAATCGGTTCGGCAACGGGCGTCACCAACGCGCGTGGTCTCGCCGGCCTGTATGCGCCACTGGCCAGTGGCGGCGCGCTGAACGGCGTCAGGCTGGTCAGCCCGGACGCCCTGGCGCGCATGGCGCGTGTATCGGTGGCCACGCACGAGGATGCGACCCTCGCCATCCCGACGCGGTTCTCCCTGGGTTTCATGAAGTCGATGGACAATCGCCGCCTCGACAATGCGGCCGACTGCTCGGTGATCATGTCTGACGCCGCGTTTGGCCATGTTGGCGCCGGCGGCTCTATTGGCTTTGCTGATCCGGCGGCGGGGATGAGCTTCGGCTACACCATGAACCGGATGGGGCCAGGCATCCTGCTCAACGACCGGGGACAAAGCCTGATCGACGCCGCCTACCGCGCGCTTGGCTGCACGATGGACGCCAGCGGCGGCTGGCGGTGACCGGAAGCGCTGACGCGCTCCTGGCAAAGCGCGCCGCCGCCGGGCGGCGCGTTCATACCGGCTGGGCTGTCCTAGCGGCGATCACGAAATCTCTGCCAGAAGGAAGGCGCATCGAGCACGTCATCGGCCCGCTCGGCTGCCCGCGCCGGCTGCTCGGCCCGGAGCCAGATCTCCGCCGCCGCGTTCTCAGCCGGGATGCCATCGCCTTCGTCCTCTGCAGCGGGCTGCCCGTCTGCCGTCGTTGCGGCATCCGGGGGCGCCGCGGCGACGCCGGGATTCATGCTGTCGGCGATGCCCCGCAGCAGCGCCGGAAATGAGCCCGCGCTCAAAAAAATCGATATGCCTCCGATCGGGCCATCCGACGGTCGGATCTCGATATGAAGACCGTCCTCGTGGGCGCTGATCACCCTCAACTCCGCGCTCGGCAGATGAACGCGGCTCCCATTGCTGAACGGCATGTCTCTCACCGCACTATTCTTGCTGCCCTGGTTTTACAACGCGCCCAGGCAGGTTCAATTAACATTCCGGCGACCACAAGTCTCCGGACAGATGGACAATCGCATTTCATTGCGTGCATCACTAGCGTCAAACTCCGTCGCGCCATACTGGAATTCAGCGCCGCCAACCTGTATCCCCGGATTTTACACATGCGCGCGCCCCGTTCTTCAACCACGGCGCCCGCCTCACGGCAACGGCTCCGGACAGGCGGGCCACGTCCGCCTGACGGCGCGGCGACTGGTTCATGTCTCCCCACGACTTCCGCCGCCAGGTTGCGTATGATCCCCACGCCCCTCGCCTCTGGAGATTGTCTGATGCGCATTTTGGCGCCCGTCATGTTTTTCGTCGCCGCCAGCCTCTGCGCGCCTGGCGCGGCCCTCCATATGCCTGGCGCGGCCCTGGCAAACGCCAGCACAACCACGGACGCGAGCAGCAGCAAATTTCAGGTGGGGTCAAAACCAGCCAACAGCGGCCGCGGGTTCTCCCTCTTCTCAACCTTCGCCAATTCGGCCTATCGGGTCGAATGCAATTGCGCTGACTTCAGCCTGGACATCCGCATCTGCAACAGCGTCAATTACCAGTGCAACTGCGCGCCCCGGGCCACGCTTTCCTGCGCCCCGCTTTAGGCCAACAACCAGGCCGTGCGCCGCCCGCAGCGGCCGACGCCCTTGCGAAAGCGCCAGGCGCATTCTGGCTGACAATCGCCGCACAGGCGCCGCGGGGATCTGGTACGGTCGCCCGTCAGAGCGGGCCGCCGCCTGTTGAACCGTTTCAACGCTTCGGCATGGCGGCCGTTCCGGCTCTGCGTCATATACGACGCACCCGCCTGGCCGGCGCGCGCTGGCCTTTCGCGGGCAGGAAAAAACAACAGGGCCCCTGGGGAGGAAACACGAAAATGGCGTCGCCAGACATCTTGCCAACGCTTGCCGACGTGGTGCGGGCGCAAGCCCGCGACCGGGCCGGATTGATCGCCTACGAATTTGAGGGCCGGCAAACGTCATTTGCCGAACTGGACGCCAATACCGATCGCGTCGCCAACGGGCTTGCCGCCCTCGGCCTCGGCAAGGGCGACCGCATCGCCTATATCGGCAAGAACAGCGACATTTATTTCGAACTGCTGATGGGGGCCGGCAAGGCTGGCGTGGTGATGACGCCGGTGAACTGGCGGCTGGCCCCGCCCGAAAGCGCCTTCATCATCAATGACTGCGCGGCGCCGGTGCTGTTTGTCGGGCCGGAATTCGTTGATCTGGCGCGGAAGATCCAGGGCGACCTTCCCCACGTCCGCAGCATCTTCACCACCGAAGGCGGGGCGGCGGAATGGCTGGACTATGCCGCCTGGCGCGACGCCCAGGGCAGCGCGGCGCCAGCGACGCCGGTGGGCCGCGACGACGTGGTCATCCAGCTCTACACCTCCGGCACCACCGGCAAGCCCAAGGGCGCGATGCTGTCCCACGGCAATCTGCTGCACATGGTCCAGGCGGAAGACCCGGCCAATCGGGCGTCCTGGAACGACTGGTCGGACCAGGACGTTGCGCTGCTGGCCATGCCCTGCTTCCACATCGGCGGCACGCAATGGGGCGTCAACAGCCTGTGCTTCGGCGCCAGGGGCGTGGTGGCGCGCGAGTTCGATCCGGGCAAGGTGCTGGATTATTTCGAGCAATCGGGCGTCAGCCGGATTTTCATGGTGCCCGCCGCGTTGCAAATCGTGGTGCGCCTGCCCCGGGCGGCCACGGCGGATTACTCCCGGCTGAAAACCATCTTCTATGGCGCCTCGCCAATCCCCGCCGCGCTGCTGCGGGAATGCATCGACACCTTCGGCTGCGAGTTCGTGCAGGTGTACGGCATGACCGAGACCACGGGTTCGATCGTGGCGCTGCCGCCGGCGGACCATTTGACGGGCGGCGAGCGGATGCGCGCCGCCGGCAAGGCGATGCCGGGCGTTGAACTGATGGTGCGCGACAGCGATGGCAAGCCGCTGCCGGCCGGTGAGACTGGCGAGGTCGCCACCCGCTCCGGCGCCAATATGGCTGGCTACTGGAACCTGCCGGAGGCAACCGCCAAAACCGTCGACAGCGATGGCTGGCTGCTGACCGGCGACGCCGGCTATCTGGATGAGGACGGCTATCTGTTCATCCAGGACCGCATCAAGGACATGATCATTTCCGGCGGCGAGAACGTCTATCCGGCCGAGGTGGAAAGCGCCGTTTGCGATCACCCGGACGTCGCCGAAACGGCGGTGATCGGCGTGCCCGATGACAAATGGGGCGAGAGCGTCAAGGCGGTGGTGGTGCTGCGGCCGGGCGGACAGGCCTCGGCCGAAGACATTATTGCCTTCACGCGCACGCGCATCGCCGGCTACAAGACGCCAAAATCCATCGATTTCATTGACGCGCTGCCGCGCAACCCGTCAGGCAAGATCCTGCGCCGGGAGTTGCGCGCGCCCTATTGGGAGGGACGCGACCGGCAGGTGAACTGAACCCGCCCGCCCTGGCGCCAAACCCCGGAAGCGCGCGCCAAAACAGCGCGCGCGCCAGGTAGCGCTCGCGCAAAGGCAGCGTTCGCGCAAAAGCAGCGCTCCCAAAGCATCGCTTCATTGGGTCTGGGCCAAGCCCTGGCGGCGCCTGGGCCTTGCAGGCTGCGGATGCCCTGCATCCCGGCGCGCTGGCATAAGCCCCGGCTCATACCAGAATGCGAAGATGCTCACGCATCCGCATTCTGAATTGCTCAAGCGCCGCACGGGCTTCACCAAGGCCCGGTGAGTCAAGCTCACCGGGCCTTGGTATCAGGGTTTCCGGAAGCGGATTTGCCAGCGCCTGGTCCCCGCCAGCCACTTATCCGATGAGCTTGTCCGATGCGTCGGCGACGCCCCGGACCCAATAACCAGAGGCCTTCAGCCAGGGCAGCGGATGCCCCCGCTGTTCAACAAGGAACTGGCGCGCCGCCCGGGCTACGCGGGCCTCGGCGGCGATCCAGACGAAACCGTCGCCGGCGGGCAATTCCAGCGGCGCGAGGCTGCGCAGCACCGGCTCCGGGTCATCCGCCTGGTCAAGCGGCCGGTGCACCCACAAGGCCTGATGGCTGGCGGCCGTGACGAAGGTCTGCTCATCGCTCTTGCCCGAGACAGCGACCAGGCTGATGACGCGGGCGCCGGCCGGCAGCTCCTCGATGCGGCGGCCGATGGCCGGCAGCGCTGTCTCGTCGCCGATCAGCAGCCACCAGCCGATGTCCGGGTCAATGACCATGGAGCCGCGCGGGCCGCCGATCTCAAGCTGGTCGCCTGGCCGCGCATTCAGCGCCCAGAGCGTCGCCGGGCCGGCGTCGTGCACGGCAAAATCAATCACCAGACTTCTGGCCGCCGCGTCAAAGGCGCGGGGCGTGTAGTCGCGGCTCACCACCTCGCCGCCGGATGTCGGGATGAATATTTTCACGTGATCGTCGGCGCCGGCGCTGACGAAGTCCGCCAGGGCGTCGCCTGTGAAGGCGATGCGCAACATGGCGGGGGTCAGGCGCTCGACGCGGGCCACCTGAAGCAGCCGGCGTTTCAGGTCATGCCGGAGGCGCGTCACGCGGGGAGATGAATTGTCGATAGGGGAAGCTGGAGAAGTCATCCGGGTCCTTTCGGGGGCGCAGCGGCGTCCGCCCTGCCTGCCCTGACCCCGATCCGCCGGACACAGCCGCGCAGACCGGAGCCAGAGGCCTCGCGATCATGCGCGTTGAGTGACGTTAACGCTTACGTGCAGGGGCGCGACGCCCGTGCAGATTTGCCAGCCTTAAAGCAGAAATCGGCCGGATTGAAGGAAAATCTGCACACAGACGGCTGGACCGGCTATTTGGCCTTTTTCACCAGCGGACAGGCGGATTTGTCGAGGGACTGGAACGCCTGCTCGCCCGGCACGGTCGCGACAATGTTATAGACGTCCCACTTCGACTTCGACTGCTGCGGGGTTTTCACCTGCACCAGATACATGTCGTGGATCATCTGGCCATCGTCGCGGATGTAGCCGTTTTTGGCGAAGATATCGTTGATTTTGACCTTCTTCATCTGGGCCATCGCGGCGCCGGCCTCATCGGTTCCGGCTGCGGCAACGGCCTTCAGATAGTGGCTCACCGCCGAATAAACCCCCGCCTGCATCATGGTCGGCATCCGCCCGACCTTCTCGTGGAAGCGTTTCGCGAAGGCGCGGGTTTCATCATCCCTGTCCCAGTAAAACGCGTCGGTGAGCATCATGCCCTGGGCAATGTCGAGGCCGACGCCGGGCACGTCGGTGATGCCGAACAGCAAAGCGATCAGCTTCTGGCCGCCGGCGGCCAGGCCGAATTCCGCCGCCTGCTTCAGGACGTTCTGGGTGTCCTGGCCCGAGTCGGCCAGCGCGACGACCTTGGCGCCAGAATTCTTCGCCTGCACCACCTGGGAGGCGAAGTCATTGCTGTTGAAGGGGTGCTTCGCGCTGCCCAACACCTTGCCGCCCCGGGCCGTCACCACGGCGGAGGCGTCTTTCTCCAGCATGTGGCCGAAGGTGTAGTCAGCGGTGATGAAGAACCAGCTGTTGTCGCCGCGCTCCACCAGCGCCTTGCCCGCCACATTGGCCAGCGCATAGGTGTTGTAGACCCATTGCACGCCGTTGGGCGAGCAGGCGGCGCCGGTCAGCTCCGAGGAGCCTGGCCCCATCATCAGGAAGACGCGATTGCGCTCTCTGGTGAGTTGCTGCACCCCAAGAGCGATCGACGACACCGGCACGTCGAGGATCACATCAACCTTCTCGGCGTCATACCAGCGGCGCGCCGTGGCCATGCCAATGTCGGTCTTGCTCTGGTGATCGGCAAAAACCAGTTCGACCGGCTTGCCCAGCGCCTTGCCGCCAAAATCGGCGATGGCCATTTCGGCGGCGACGACCGAGCCCCTGCCCGTGCCGTCGGCGCTCGGCCCGCTCAGATCGGTCAGCACGCCGAATTTCACCACGCCATCTGAAATGGCCGGCTCCGCCAGCGCCGGCGACGCGGCGCCGGCCAGCAGCGCCAGGCCCGCCGCCCACCGGAGCGCGCGCGATCGCGCATCAGAGGGCGCTTGAGACCGAACATGAGACAGGGTGCGATGTGTTCTCTTCGCCATGGCGTTTCTCCCGTCAGGCGCGACTGTCCGTGGCGACCGTCGCCCGTGGCGAAACCCGCGCGAACGCCGGATCGCCTGTGATATGGCCGTTTGATACGTTATTTGTTGTTTTTGATACCAAAGCGTACCAGCGCCCGCCGATCCTGGAAAGTCATGGCCCCCCACGCCGCGCGCATGGCTTCGCGCCATCTGGACCGTCCCGGCAGCCGGAATCGGCTGATCGGTCAGAATGCGCCAAAACCCAGGGACGAACTGGAGCGGATGGCGATCCAGATTGGTCGAAACCGCTCCAGGGCAACCGCTGCTGGCCAGTCACGCCTGACCAACCACTTTTCGCCGGCGGTTTTGCGCCGGCCGCTTTCGCAAACCCGCTGCCTTTCCTGTTGCGCTTGCCGCCGCGTCACAGCAGCATGCGGGCAAATCCACGGCGTTTCGCCGCCAGCCGGGTGCAGAATATGGTTGTCCGCCGCATGTCTCGTGTGATCACGCTGGCCGCGCTTGGCGCTGGCGTATGGTTCGCCGTCGCGCCCGCGAGCGCCCAGTCGCCGGTGGTGGTCACGGGCAAGTCGCCCGGTTTCGATGTCATCGCCATGAACGAAGGCGGCGTCGCCAGGGCGGTCCGCGACTTGCCGGAGCTGATCCGCGCCGTGATGGCGCGCAGCCAGACGCCAGGCGTCGCCGTCGCCGTGGTGCAGAACGGCAAGACCATCTACGTGGGAGGCTTCGGCGTGCGCCGGCTTGGCGAGGCGGGAGCGATCACGCCGGAAACCGTGTTCCAGATCGCCTCAATGTCAAAGCCGATGTCGGCGACGATCGCGGCGATCGCCATGGGCAAGGGCAAGGCGAGCTGGAGCGATCCGGTGCGCAAACATTTGCCATGGTTCCGGCTCAGGGACCCGTGGGTCAGCGATCATGTGACGATCGGCGACTTTTTCTCCCATCGCAGCGGCCTGCCGCACGCGGCGGGCGATAACCTTGAGGATCTTGGTTTTTCCCGCAAGGAGATCCTGTCGCGCCTCGACCAGTGGCCGCTTGATCCGTTCCGGGCGTCGTACAACTACGCCAATTTCGGCATCACGGCCGGCGCTGAGGCCGTGGCGGCGGCCATGGGCGAGGAATGGGAAAACCTCGCCGCGCGCCTGTTGTTCGCGCCGCTGGGCATGAACGCCACCAGCGCCCGCCACGCCGATTACCTTGCCCGCCCGAACCGGGCCTCGCTGCATGCGCTGGTGGGCGGGCGCTTCCAGCCGCTGTACGACCGGGACCCGGACGCCCAGTCGCCGGCGGGCGGCGTGTCATCGAATGTGCGCGACGTCGCGGAGTGGATGAAGCTGCTGCTGGCGGGCGGGACGCATGACGGCAAGCGCCTGTTCGAGGCAGACAGGTTCATGCCCGCCCTCACCGCCCAGGCCAGGACCCAAGCGCCCTCCTCACCGGATGAGCGCGACTCGTTCTATGGCTACGGGTTCAATGTCGGCGTTCACGCCAATGGCCGCACCAATTTTGGCCATTCAGGCGCCTTTCTGCTCGGCGCGGGAACCTGCTTCCAGATCCTGCCTTCAGCCAATCTTGGCGTCGCCGTGCTCACCAACGGCGCGCCGGTCGGCGCTGCTGAAGCCATCGTCAGCCAGTTCATGGACATCGCCCAATACGGCGTTTCGACCCGGGACTGGTATGCCGGCTATCACCAGATGATGATGCCAATGTTCGCGCCGGTCGGCGATCTGGCGGGCGCGACGCCGCCAGCCAGCCCCACCCCGGCAAAACCGTTTGCCGCCTATGCCGGCGTTTACGACAACAGCTATTACGGGCCCGTCGAGATCACCGCGCGGGACGGCGGCCTGCATTTGCAGATTGGTCCGAAACGCAAGACCGCGCAGTTGACGCACTGGAGTGGCGATGTCTTCGCCATGGCGCCCCCTTCCGGCGAGAACGAACCTGAAGGCTCGCGCTCCTCGGTCCGGTTCGACATGCGGGACGGCCAGGCGAAAGGGCTCGTCATCAACTATCTGGATGAGGCCGGGCTTGGCCGATGGGTGCGCCAGGGCAAAACGCCCTGACGCGGGATGCCCTGGCTCAAGACGCCGCGACGCCAGCCTGCGCCTGCCGCTGGCGATCAATGCTCCGGGGCATTTGACGACGCGCCCTGGGGCCGCCACTGGTCGATACCGACCGGCGGCGGCCCCACTTCCCTGTTTTGAGCGAAGCCTGACTGGCCAGGCGTCTCCGTCTGGCCGGAAGGTGTCCTACTTCTGCGAACCGTCGATGATCTCGCCGAAGCGCTTCCAGCCCTTGCCATCGAAGCTCTGCAATTGCAGCTGCTGGATCGGGTGGTAGTCGGTCGGGCTGGTGCGCGCGGTGATGCCAGGCAGCAGCATCGGGATGGCCACGCCATTCAGGTTGGCGGCCTGTTTCATGATGTTCTCGCGCGAGAAGTCGCCGTTGCACTGTTCCAGCACCTTCATCAGCACCTGGGACACCGTGTAGGCGTAGGTGTTGAACGCGTCCTGCAGATTGGCGGACGGGTAGTACTGCTTCATGAAGGCCAGATAGTCCTTCACCGCCGCATCGTCAGCCCATTCCGGATCGGTGGGGTCCTTCAGATAGGCGGTGGCGATGACATCCTTCGAGGCCTCGACGCCCGCCGGCAGCAGCACGCCGGCGATGGAGGCGGAGCCGTTGGAGATGTAGTGCGTCGGCTTCCAGTTGATGTCGTGCAGCTTGCGGATCGCCTGGGCGGCGAACTTCGCCGTGGCGCCGGAGATCAGGCTGGTCGCGCCGGACTGGCGCAGGTTGAGGATCTGCGAATCCACCGTGGCGTCAGCGACCTCATAGGGCGCGATGACGGTCTTTTTGTCGAAGTCATCGCCCAGAACGTCGCGAACGCCGGCCAGATAGTCCTTGCCGTAGTCGTCGTTCTGGTAAAGCACGGCGATCTTGCCTTCAGGGTAACGCTTCAGGGCGTCGCGGGTGAAGATCCGCGCCTCGGCCCGGCCGCTCGGCGGGAAGCCCATGGTCCAGGGATGGGCCTTGTGGTCGCCCCATTTGTCGCCGTTCACCGTGATGAACAGGTGCGGAACCTTGCGCGCGTTGACGTATTTGACGATGGCCGAATTCGGCGCCGTGCCGATGTTGCTGAACAGGAAGGCGACCTGGTCGCTCTCCAGCAGGCGGCGCGTCTGCTCCACCGTGCGCGGCGGGCTGAAGCCATCGTCATAGAAAATGAAGTTGATCTTGCGACCGGCGATCCCGCCCCGGTCGTTGATCATTTTGAAGAACGCCTCCTGGGTGCGGGTCTGGGTGCCAAGCGCCGAAACCGGGCCGCTGAGCGAAGCGGTGTTGCCAATTCGGATTTCGCTGGCGGTGACGCCGGGGGTGTCGGCGGCGTGGACGCCGTGGGATGCAATGGTGGCGAAGGCAGCCGTCATCGCGCCCGCCAGCAGGGTGCGCCGGGTAATGGAGTTCATTGATCTTTTCCTGGAAGTTTTCTTGCTGGAAGTTTTTGGGAAGCGCTCGCGCCGGCCGCGCCCGTCACGCGGCGCGGCGAGCGCGTCGCATGACGGGGCTCAAGGCCAGCCTCAGCCTTTCGGCAGGTACAGGTCGAGATTGGGCTGGCCGGTGGCGGCCATCAGGCCGCCGTCGACCGCCAGGGCGACGCCGGTGATGTAGGAGGCGTCGCGGGAGGCGAGAAAGGCCACCGCCGCGGCGATTTCCTCCGGCTGGGAGAAGCGGCCCATGGGCACGGCGTCGGACCAGCGCTCCCACAGACCGGGAACTTCCTTGATGCCGGCGATGATCGGCGTATCCACCGGGCCGGGGCACACCGCGTTGACGCGAACACCATCGCGGGCGTGGCTGATGCCAAGCGAGCGGGTGTAGTTGATCACCGCGCCCTTGGCGGCGTTGTAGGCGTCAAAGCCGTAGTCGCCGGCCAGCCCCGAAATCGAGGCGGTGTTGACGATGGCGCCGCCGCCCTGCGCCTTCATCAGCGGAATGGCGATGCGGCAGGCGAAGAATACCGCGTCCAGATTGATGGCGATCACCCGTCGCCAGTCCTCCGTCGCGAGATCTGGCGTGTGGACGCGGCTGCCAATGCCGGCGTTGTTGAACAGGATGTCGAGGCGGCCGAAAGCGGCGATGGCCGCGTCGATCATCGCCTTCACCGCCGTCTCATCCGCCACGTCGGTGGCGGCGAAGCGGGCGCGCTCCGCCCCCAGTTCGGCGGCGAGCGCCTGGCCCAGCTCCACATTAAGGTCGGCGATCACCACCGCCGCGCCCTCGCCGTGAAAGCGGCGCACCGCGGCGGCGCCGATGCCCGACGCCCCGCCCGTCACCACGGCGACCTGACCGGAAAATCTCATGTTGTTCTCCTCCATCACGGAATCCGGCGAGCGGTCTAGCGTTGCGGATCGATGACGATCTTGACGTGCTGGTTGGCCTGCCTGGCCAGCTCGAAAGCCTGGGGCGTATCGGCGAGCGCCGCTTCCATGGTCAGGGCCGCGGCGCCATTGATCTCCCCGCTGGCCAGACGCTTCAGGGTCAGGGCGAACTCGTCGGCCGTATAGGCGAAGACGAATTCCATGCTGAGCTGCTTGTTGATGGCCATCAGCGGTTCGATATGGTCGGCCTCCATGCAGGCGCCCACCACGACGATGCGCGCGGACGGCGGCGCGCCCTCGATGACGGCCTGCAACATGCCCGGCGCGCCAACGCATTCGAAAATCACCGCCGGACGCGTGGCGCGCCCCGTCGCCATTGCGGCGCCGCGCTCGGCGAGATTGGCGGGAACGTCGAACTCCGACCAGCGGCCATAGGGGTTTTCAACGGCCGGATCGATGACGATGTCGGCGCCCATCTTCGCTGCGGCGGCGCGGCGCATCGGCGAGAAATCGCTGGCGATAATCGGGTGCAGGCCACGCGCCTTTGCCGAAGCGATGACTGCGAGGCCGATTGGGCCACAGCCAAGAACCAGCGTCACCGCGTCTTGCGGCGCCTTCGCCATGGCCACAGCATGCTCGCCAACAGCGAACGGCTCGGTCATGGCGGCGATGGACGACGGCAGGTCATCCGGCACCGGCAGCAGCAGCGCCTCGGTCAGCACCATGCGTTCAGCGAAACCGCCGCTGAAACGATTGGAGAAGCCGACCAGCTCCATACCGGAGGGACCAGCCGCAAACGGCATGGCCACCACCCGGGTTCCCGGCGCCAGCGTGCTGGTCGAGCCAGGGCCGTGGGCAATGATCTCGCCGCAGAACTCGTGGCCGAAGACCACGCCCTGGCTGGCGTCGAGGCCCGAGGCCGAGCCGCAGCGGCGGCCGAACTCAGACATGCGCTCCAGATGGTCCAGGGCATGCAGGTCCGAGCCGCACACGCCGCAAGCCAGGGTTTTCACCAGCGTCTGGCCCGGCCCCGGCGTGGGCTCCGGCCAGTTCTCATTCAGCTCCAGTTTCCCCGCCCGTCGCACAATCGCGCGCATGCGTCTGCTCCCTTGTGGTTGTTATCTGGTCTTGCGGTGGGCCCACGCTGCCGCGCGGGCCGTGCGGAAAGACATCGCGCCAGAGCGCAGCAGCGCCCGCGACCGGCGAGGCGCGCCCCTATGGTGAGCACGTCCTTGCTGGAAACGCCATGCGCCAGCCAGGCCCCCCGGCTCCCGCGCGACAGGCGCAATAAACCAGGAGCCCGCAACCAGGAGCCAGAAACCAGGAGCCCGAAACCAGGCTTCCGGCCCCCGGCGCGGGAGCAACGACATCTGGCGTCAGTCCTTCTTGCGGTAACCCGGGATCGGAATGTTTTCGTAATAGGGGACCGGAATCTGGCCCTCCGCCTCCAGGTCGCCGACCATGGCGGCGGTGACCGGGTGCATCACCTCCGGATCAACGATGATGTTGATGCAGGACGGCAGCCCCTGGGCCTGGGCGCGGCGAATGGCCGGGCCGATATCGGCGAATCGCGTCACCTTCTCGCCATGGCCGCCGAAGGCGCGGGCCACGTCCTGGTAATCGGTCTCCGCCAGCTTGACGACGGCAAGGTGCTGGCGGCCGAACACCAGCTCCTGGCCATGCTGCGACATGCCCCAGCAGGCGTTGTTGAACACGATGGTGGTCACCGGCAGGCGGTGGCGAACCATGGTGTCGAACTCGGCGATGTGGAAGCCGGCGGCGCCGTCGCCGAGGAACAGGGCGACCGGCGCGCGCGGCCGGGCGCGGGCCAGACCAATGGAGAAGCCCTGGCCGATGCCGAGACAACCCAGATAGCCAGTGCCGGCGTTGAGGCCGACGGCGGGCGTGCGGGCGAACGGCCGGAACCAGGCCGGCGCCTCGCCGCCGTCCCAGGCGATGGCCGTGTCCGGGCTCAGGGCCTCGGCGACGGCGCGGGCGGCGTGATAGGGATGGATGACGCCGGCGGCATTTTCCACCGGAGCCTTGTCGAAGGCGGCGCGGAACAGCTGCGGGCAGCCTTGCAGCAGCTTGCTCCAGTCGGCGCGATCCCGCCATGTCGCCCCGGCGCCGCGCGCCAGCAGGGCGCTCAGGGTTTCGGCCACATCGGCGGCGATCGCCAGCTCCGGGGCCCGCAGGCGACCGATTTCGGCCTCATCGATGTCGATCTGCACCAGCTTCGCCGCATGGGGAATGACCGCGCCCGAGCGGCCGCCAAGGAACAGGCCGGTGCGCGCGCCCAGCAGCACCACCAGATCAGCCGGCGCCTTGTGCGCCATGGCGGCCATGGCGAGATTGCCCGCGCCGCCGCCCGCCTGGGGATGGTCGGTGGGCAGAATGCCGGCGGCCTTGTTGCTCTCCAGCACCGGGACCGAGGACAGTTCGGCGAACTGGCGCAGCAGTTCCGCCGCTTTGGCGTTGGCTGCGCCGCCGCCGGCGATAATCGCCGGGCGCTCGGCTTGTTGCAGCAGCGCGATCAGGCGGTCAACGGCGGCCGGCGCGGGCGCCGGGCGCGCGGCCATGGCCGGCTGGCGCGGCATGGTCAGATCGGCCTCGTCGGCCAGGCCAAACATGATGTCGATCGGCATTTCGAGGAACACCGGGCCGGGACGGCCAGAGGTCGCCAGGCGCACGGCCTTGTCCACCAGGTCAGGAATGCGCTCCACATTGGTGATGCGGTGCGCCCATTTCGTCACCGGCGCCGCCATGGCCACCTGGTCGAAGCCGCCCTGCAGCGGATTGGTGGCGACCTCGCGCAGCGGCGGCGCGCCGGCAATGAACAGCACCGGCGTGGCGTCGAGCCAGGCGTTGACGAAGGAAGTCAGCGCATTGGCAAAGCCCGGACCCGCCGTGATGACGCAAACGCCGATCTGGCCAGTGGCGCGAGCGTAGGCCTCGGCGGCATGGCCAGCGGAGGCCTCGTGGCGCGTGTCCGTGAGCCGGATGTCATTGTCCTGACAGGCCACGAGGAATGAATCGAGATGCCCGCCGTGCAGCGTAAACACCTCCGAAACGCCCAGCGCCCTGAGGGACCGCGCCAAAGCGACGCCGCCATTGATCTCCGCCATGTCTTCTCCCTTTCCTGCCCGCCGCGCGGGCCAGGGCAAAGCCCATTTCAACCCGAAACGGAACCTCGCCCCGCCGTTTTGTCCGTCGCGTTTGCGCGCGGCTCGCGCGCATCGCTTCCAAATGGCGTCCACCTTGCGGGAAGCGCCCCGATCCATCGCGCCCCGGCCCGAAGCGTCCGGGCGTATGGGGGCGCCAGACCGGGCCCGGGGCGCCCGGACGCTGACTGCCAGGAAAAGGCGGGAAGGCGCGCGGGCGAGACCGGCGCTGCATCGCGCCCCTGCCCTGCAAACAGCCGCGCCGTCCGTTACGGCGCGGCGCCTGTCGCGCGATCTGCGGCCTGCTCCTGTGGTGCGTTTCCCGGCGCCTGTTGGACGGCGACCTGTTGGCAAAAATTTAGAGATCACTCTAAAATTGTCAATGGCCGATAACTGGCTTTATGCTGGGGCCAGCTTCGGGAGGCTGTCGCGGCCTCCGTCATTTCCCCGTGCCGCCCAGACCTGATTGAGCCAATGGCCCCGCCCAACACTGACACCGCCGCCAACGCCGTCGCCGCCAGCGCCCTTTCCGGCCATGAGGCCGGCAAGCAGGAGCGCCGCAATCGCATTGTCGCGGCGGCGTCAGAAATTATCCGGGAAGCGGGGATTGACGGCGTGACCGTCGAGGCGATCGCCCGTCGCGCCAGCGTCAGCCCGGCGACGGTCTACAATCTGTTTGGCAACCGGGCGGCGGTCTTCGACCACATCTTCGACGCCGACATGGCCCAGTATGACGCGCTGGTGGCGGCCCAGGCTGGCGCCGGGCCGGTGGGAATATTCTTTGAGGCCATTGATATCGCGACCGGGCTCTATGCGCGCCAGCCCGACTATTACAAGGCGCTGATGCGACTGAGCGAGCGCGACGGCCCACTCTACGTCAGCTTCAGCCGCCCCCGTCACGCCTTCTGGGCCCGGCTGGTGCGCGAGGCCCACGCCGCCGGCGCGCTGGCTCCTGATCTCGATCATGAAGCGGCGGCCGGCGCCCTGGCCGCCATCGCCCGCGGCGCCCTGTATTTCTGGGTGGAAGGCCGCGCCTCGCTCGCCCAGCTACATCACCAGTTCAGCTACGGTTTCGGGCTCGTGCTGCTGTCCATGGTGACGGAAACCGGGCGCGCCACCGTGCGCGCCCGGATGCATGCGCCGTTTCCGCACGGCTGAAGCCAGGCCCATCCCCCCCCCGGGCGGCGCACGCGCTTTTCAGGTCACGGATGCGTCAGCATATTCGTCACCTGGCGTCAGGCGTAGCGCAGGGTGGTTTCGTCCAGATCGACGGCGGGCAGGATATCCTTGTCCAGCCAGTAATCCTGGGTGTGGCGCCACTCAGGCCGATCGCCCTGCTTCGGCAACAGGTGCAGGCCGCGCAGGAGATAGCCGGGATTGAAATCCTCCGTGTCCACCCAGGGCGACAGACGCATGTCCCCATCCTCCGGGCGCAGTTGCGGCGTAACCCGCTCCACGCCCATCTCCTGCATGTGGCGCAGCAGCCGGCAGACGAAATCGGCGATAATGTCGACGCGCAGGGTCCAGCTGGCTCGAAAATAGCCGAACACCCAGACCATGTTGGGCATGCCGGTGAACATCAGCCCCCGCCAGGTCACCGTGTCAGCAAAATCCAGCGGCCTGCCGTCGATGGTGAAAGCCACGTCGCCCAGCACATTGAGGTTGAAGCCCGTGGCGGTGACAACCACGTCGGCCTCCAGCGTTTCGCCCGACTCAAGCGCAATGCCGTCCGGCGTAAAGCTGCGAATATTGTCGGTGACGACGCTGGCCTTGCCGTCGCGAATGGCGGTGAACAGGTCGCCGTCCGGCACAAAGGCGATGCGCTGCCGCCACGGCCGGTAGGCCGGCGCGAAATGCGGCTCCACCGGCGCGACGTCCCCCAGATGCTGGCGCACATTGGCCAGCAGATCAGCGCGCACCGCATCCGGATGCGCCGCCGCCCGGTCGGCGAATGCCTTCTGGTCGAACAGAATCTTGCGGCGGACGATCTCGTGAATCCACTCTTCCTTCACCTCGAGCTGGCGCAGCGTGTCGGCCAGCTCATTGGCGTTGCGGCCGGTCATGAAGTAGGTCGGCGAGCGTTGCAGCATGGTGACGCTGGCGCACTTTCCCGCCAGCGCCGGCACCAGCGTCGCCGCCGTGGCGCCCGAACCAATCACCACCACCTTTTTGCCGGCGACATCGAGGTCATCAGGCCATTCCTGCGGATGAACGATTCGCCCCCCGAAGTCCGCCATGCCCGGCCATTCCGGCGTGTAGCCCTTCTCGTGCCGGTAATAGCCCTGGCACATCCAGAGGAACCGAGCGCGAACCGTCCGCGCCTCCCCCGAGGCCAGATCGCGCATCACCGCGGTCCAGCGGTTGGCGGCGCTGTCCCACGCAGCGCTCTCAACGGTCGTGCGATAATGGATATGCCTGTCGAGATCATTCTCAGCGATGACCTCTTGCATGTACCGCAGGATTTCCCCTGACGTGGCGATCGGCGCGCCGGTCCACGGCTTGAAGCGGTAGCCAAAGGTGTAGAGATCGCTGTCCGAGCGAACGCCAGGATATTTGTGCGTGAGCCAGGTGCCGCCGAAACTTTCGGCGCGCTCCACCACCATGAAACGCAGATCCGGACATTGACGCCTCAAATGCCAGGCGGCGCCGACGCCTGAAATTCCCGCGCCGACCACCAGCACGTCGACATGATCGACCGCGCCCGCGCGCGTCGCGCGACCACCCCCGGCCTGCTCCTCCACACGAGAACCCTGCGCGTCGTCCCGGTCCTGCGCCATCTCAAGCGTCATGGGCGTAAACTCTCCCTGCTCGCAAGATGCATATTGTTATATGTTATATGCCAGAATGAACCAGCCGTTTGCCCATGTCCACCCACAGCAACGCCGGATGCGCCCGACCCGGGACCACGCCAGACAACACAGACCTGCCAACAGCTGGCAGCACGCACAACAACCGGCCAAACCGCCAATAATTCAAATTCAAATATATAACGCCACTCATACAATTTATTCAAAAATACATCGCGAATAGCATTATAATTTTATTCATCAGCTCGCAAAATATACTCAATCTATCGTTTTATCCTCGCGCAACCACACATCGCCCATACTCCCTGACGCGACGCCCTGCTCCTGCCAAAAAAATGGGCGCGCGCCGTTGTGAACAAATCCGGCAAAAGTCCAGCGTCACCGCGAAAGAACGCCTTGAATTACAAATGGTATCGTATTAAACGCAACATATGGCTGAACTTGAAGAACTCCTCGAACGCCTCAAAGCAGAGCAGCGCGACATTATCGAGCGCGCCGCCCAGTCCAAGGCAACGCCAGCGCGCTCGGCGATCCAGCGCATTGGCGAGCTGGAACTTGCCATTGGCGCAGTTGAACAGCTTATCAACGAGACTGAAGGGCAGTAACGCCTGCCCTCAGTTACATTGTTACGGTTAAAAACTGTAACTGATTAACGCGCCGTCAGGCCGCAATGTCTTGCATGACTTCCAGCTTACATGCGGGGAGCATTGAACTTTGTGCGGACGGGCGTTTTTCAGTCGTCCTGACTGCTTCCACCAGTGCGACCAGACCACTGGAGACATGGTGATGGCGCGAGCCCCCGGAGCGCCGCCAGGTCATTTGGCCGCCGCCAGGTCGCATGACCAAGTCATATGCGAGCGTGCAATAGCCGCGCTCCGGCTGGCGTCTGTGAATGGGAATACTAGCCATTCACATTATTCCATATCCAAGCAATCTACTTTCGCTCCAAAGCCCAGTTTTCAGGAGAACAGCTCCAGGAAACGGGCGCGCGCAGACCCGTTCGCGGCGGCGCGCAAACCAGGAAACGCGCAAGGCCTTGGCAGGATGCGCAAAACTGGAGGCGCGCAAGACCAGGAAACCTGTCCGTGCATACCGGATCAACTCGATCCGACTGCTCTGCGCCACCGGGGGCGCAAACAGGCTCTGGCGGCAAAATCCGGTGCGCCTGGTCCAGTGGATGAACTCAGCGGGCTTTGGCGGCATAGACTTTGGCGGCGGGCGCTTTAGCGGCGTGAACCTGGTCCAAGTGGACATGGTCCAAGTGAACCTGGTCCAAGTCGACCTGGGCGAAATGGACCTGGGCGAAATGGATTTGGCGAAACGGGCTTGGGCAGAGTGCGCTTTAGCGGAGGTCGGCGCGCAAGCGCGTACTGCCGAAAAGCATGTCCTGCCGGGGGGCGCGCCACGGGTGGCTCCTGTCACAGGCCGGCGCCGCCCGCTGCCGTAGCGGCGGGCGCGCGCATGATCTATCCTGCGCCGGCAACAGGCCGGTCCATGCCGGCTGGCGTCACATGGCGTGCGCCATGGCCTCCTGAAGACGCGCGGACCGCCGGCTCAGGAACGTTTCCGTTTCCTTGTGGGTGATGATGTAAAGATCGCCGCGACGCACGGCCCCGACCACCAGGTCGCCCACGGCCTGCACGTCAAGCGTGCGGCCTTCCAGCGCGCCGGAATCCCGGTCGGTATAAGGCTTGACCGCGCCGGGGCCGCCAAATTCGGCCGGACGGTTGCGGTGGCTTTCGTCGATGGCGGTGGCAACGCGCATGGGGCACAGCACCGAGGCGCCGATATTAAACGGCTTGCCATCCTTGGCGACGCATTCGGCCAGCGACACCACCGCCGCCTTGGTCACAGAATAAGGCGCCAGATTGCGGTTGCTGATGAGGCCCGCGAACGACGCGGTGAACAGGAAATGGCCGCCCTGATTCTGCGCAATCATGCGCGGCATGAAGACCTCCACCCCGTGCACCGGCCCCCACAGATTGACGTTCACCGTCCATTGCCAGTCGGCGTGGCTCATTTCGTGCACGGGGCCAAACACGCCGACCCCAGCATTGTTGAAGACGATATGCACCGCGCCGAACCGCGCCCACGCGGCGTCTGCCAGCGCCTCCACCGCCACGCGGTCTGCCACATCCGTGCGCACGCCGATGACCTCCGCGCCAGATGCGGCGAGTTGGGCAACGGCGCGGTCGAGCGCGCCCTGCTCGATATCGGCCAGCACCAGCCGCACGCCGGCCCGGGCCAGCGATTGCGCTGTCGCGTAGCCAATGCCGCTGGCGCCGCCCGTAATCACCGCGACCTTGCCGTCCAGATCCTTCATGGCTTTTCCTTCCCAGACAATTCCGACAGGCAGGGCGTCGTTGGTCGCGCCCCATGCGTCATATTCAGATAGCGAAGCGTTTCAGCGAACGAAAACGCCTGGAGCGCGATGCGTTTACGCCCAACGCATCGCCGCTACATCTTTTTGATTTCGCGCTTTTCACCAACAAACGGCATCCGCCTGCTGGCGTCACGCCCTATTCCGCGACGGCGATAACCTCGCCGTGCAGTTTCCAGCGGTCGCCCTCGAAGCGGGCCAACTGCATGGCCTGAATGGGCACATTCCGGCCCGGTCCGGTTTTGGCGACAATGCCGGGGAGCGTCATGGCCGGCTTGAAATTGAGATTGCGCGCCTGCTTCATGATGTTTTCCGGCGTCACGTCCTGCCCCGCCTGGCGCAGCGTCTGCACCAGCCCCTGGGCCATGGTGTAGCCCCAGACCGCCCAGGTGTCATAAGCGTCCAGATCGGGCGCGTAGGTCTTCATGAACGCCAGATAGTCGCGGACCTCCGGATCATCCTTCCACGTCGGATCACCCGGGTCCTTGATGAGAAAACCAGAGACCACGCCCTGGGATTTCTCGAACCCGGCCGGCTTCAGCGTGCCGACGATGGTGTTGGTGGTGCTGGAGAGGACGTGCAGCGGCTTCCAGCCGATCTCATAAATCTTGCGGATGGCCTGGGCGCCGAATTTGGGCGTGGCGTGGGTGAACAGCACGTCGGCGCCCGAATTGCGTAAAGCGATGATCTGCGAATCCACCGTCGGATCGGTGATCTGATAGCTCGCCTCGGCCACGATCATCTTTTTGGCGTTCTCACCCAACCCTTCCTTGAAACCGCGAATGTAATCGCGGCCAGAATCATCGTGCTGGTAAAGAATGGCGACCTTTGCGTCAGGCTTTTCCCTCAGCACATATTTGCCGTAGACCTTGCCTTCGCTCTCGTAGTCAATCTGCCAGCCGATCGTCCATGGATATTTCTCGGGCTGGTTCCAGAAACTGGCGCCGCTGGAGACGAAGAGGTGCGGAACCTTGCGGCTGTTGAGATATTTGTGCACCGCCAGATTGGTGGGCGTGCCGACGCTGCCAAAGATGGCGCGCACATTCTCCTGCTCCACCAGCTTGCGGGTCTGTTCCACGGTCTTTGGCGGCGAATAGGCGTCGTCGAGGCTGATCAGATTGACCTTGCGGCCATTCACGCCGCCCTGCTCCGCGTTGATCTTGCGCAGGTAGGCGCCTTCGACCTGGCCGATGATGCCATAGGCCGAGGCGACGCCGCTGAACGGCATGGTCTGGCCAATGCGGATTTCGTCCGGTTCGGCGGCCATCGCCCCGCCCGGGCTGGCGGCAATCCACGCCGCGATGCCGGCGGCGAGCAAGGCGCGACGCCGGCTCATGATCGGAGCGTTGCGCGTGGCGGCGTTCAGGGCGTTCCTCACGTCTGGCGTTCCTCACGTTTGGCGGTCAGAGCGCTTTCCGGTCAGGCGGCATCGCCTGATCGGCCAGAATGCGCTCAGGATGAAAGGCTCCGGGTCCGCCCTAGCTTTTCATGGCATTGCCGGGCAGCTTGCTGCGCTGACCGGCAATGCTAATGATTGTGGAGGTCTACGAACCGTCTGGCAAACAGCGCGGCGTCGCCAACGGACGCCGCGCCTGCCCTGTTATGCCTGACCCCGTTTTGCCTGGCCCTGTTTTGCCTGGCCCCGTTTTGCCGGAAAATCCGCTCAGGCGGCCCTGGCTTCAAGCTCGTCCAGCAGCTTGCCGTATTTGGCGAGCGCCGCCTCGCGCAGATACGGGATGTAGCGGGTCGGGAACTTGCCCGAGGTCGCCTCGTAGTCGCGCAACACCTGGCGCGCCACCGTGACCTTGTGCACCTCGGCCGGACCATCGGCGAGGCCCATATGGAAGCTCTCGATCACCTGCTCGGCGAACGGCATGTCCGGCGTGACGCCCAGCGAGCCGTGGATGTGCAGGGCCCGGGCGGCGATATCGTGGAACACCTTCGGCATCAGGGCCTTGATGGCGCCAATGTCCTTGCGGACAGCCAGATAGTCCTTGTGCTTGTCGATCTTCCAGGCGGTGCGCAGCACCAGCAGACGGAACTGTTCGATCTCGATCCAGCTGTCGGCGATCTTCTCCTGCACCATCTGCTTCTCGGCCAGCAGCGTGCCCTGGGTATGGCGGCTGAGCACGCGCTCGCACATCATGTCGAAGGCGCGCTTCACCTGGCCGATGGTGCGCATGGCGTGGTGAATGCGGCCGCCGCCAAGACGGGTCTGGGCCACGACAAAGCCGCCGCCGCGCTCGCCAAGCAGGTGATCTTTCGGCACGCGCACATTGGTGAGACGCAGATATGCGTGCGCCGGATGCCCATGATGGCCGACCGGCATGTTGCGCACCATCTCGATGCCGGGGGTGTCGGCGGGGATGATGAAGGTCGACAGCCGGCGATATTCGCTGGCGTCCGGGTCGGTCACCGCCATCAGCAGGTAGAAGCTGGCGACGTGGGCGTGGGACGAGAACCACTTTTCGCCGTTGATGACCCATTCATCGCCATCGAGCACGGCGCTGGTGGTGAACACCTTGGGATCGGCGCCGCCCTGCACTTCCGTCATGGAGAAGCAGGAAACAATGTCGTTGTTCAGCAGCGGCTTGAGGTAGCGCTCCTTCTGCGCCGGCGTGCCGTAGTGGGCGAGGATCTCGGAATTACCCGAGTCAGGCGCCTGGCAGCCAAACACCGTCGGGCCGAACTTGGAGCGGCCGAGGATTTCGTTCATCAGCGCCAGCTTGACCTGGCCGTAGCCGGGGCCGCCAAGCTCCGGGCCGAGGTGACAGGCCCACAGGCCGCGCTCCTTGACGATCTTCTGCAGCGGCTTCACCAGCGCGTTGCGCTTCGGACAGGTCGTGTCATACGCCTCTGGCAGCAGGTAATCGAGCGGCTCGACCTCTTCGGTAACGAACCGGTCGATCCAGTCCAGTTCCAGCTGAAATTCCGGATCAGTTTCAAAGTCCCAAGCCATGCAGGCGTTTCCCATTCCCAGTCAAAAGCTGTCAATCAATGCTTCACGCCTATGATTGGGCAGGGCGGACCTTGCGTCCAATTTTGATTTATCGCCGTAGCAATCCAGATCTGTTATGGATCGCAAGCGCACCTTGGCCAGACCGGGGCGCGCCATATCCCGCCCGAGCACGACGGAACTCCCGCATGGACCTCGACGCCACCCCCTTCCGCTATTTTCTGACGGTCGCCGAGGAGCGTTCGTTCACGCGGGCGGCGCAGTTGCTGCACGTGTCGCAGCCGGCGCTGTCGGCGCAGATCCGCGAGTTCGAGCGGCGGCTGGGCTTTGCCCTGTTCCAGCGCACCAGCCGCCGGGTGGAGCTGACGGCGGAGGGGCGGCTGTTCCTCGGCAACGCCCGGCGCATGGTGGCGGAGGCGTCCTGGGCGAACCAGGCGGCGCGGGAGATTCGCGACAACGAACTGCGTATCGGCGCGCCGTTCTACACGCTGCACATTCCCGAACGGCGGCGGATGATGGACACCCTGGTTTCCAGCCACGCCGATATCCGCCTGCGCATCTTCGACAAGACGCACGAGCGGCACTACCTCGACCTGTCGCGGCGCGAGCTTGACCTGGCGCTGCTGGTGGAGCCGGCCGACGTGACGGCGGCGGCGGACAATGCGGTGACGGAAGCGGACTGGCCGGGCGGCATGGAGCGGCAATCCCTGGCCGAGCGGCGGCTGTGCCTGCAGATCCCGCGCGAGCATCCCCTGGCGGAGCAGGACGCCATTCCGGCGTCGGCGCTGGACGGGCTGCGGATCGTCATGCCCAACCGCTCACTGGGCGCGCCGCTATCCGTGGCCATTGGCCGGGCGGTCCGCGAGGCCGGGGCCGCGACCATCCGCCCGCCGGAGGGCCACCCGATCGCCGTGGAGCGCTATGGCCGGCTCTCGCGCAATATCGCCATTTCGCTCGGCTGGTTCGACATTCATCACGATGATGACGGCGACGACGTGATCGTGCGGCCGATTGATGGCCTCGACCTGCGCACCAGCCTGACGCTGGTGCGCTTTCACGGCGAGCAGCGCCCGGCGGCCGCCATGGTGTGGAAATCAGCCCGCCAGCTGATTTCCGGCGCGCCGGCGACGCTGGATTTCTCGCGGCGCCGGCAGCGGTTTTCGCAGGAAGAGACCTGACGCCTCAGTTGCGGCTGGTGGTCACCGACAGCTGCGGCTTGTTGTTGAGGGTCTGGAACACGACGCAATAGCGCTCGGTCAGCTTGATGAGCTGGTCGATCTTCTCCTGCGGCGCGTCGGTGTCGAGGTCAAAGCTCAGGCGGATGGCGCTGAAGCCCACCGCCGCTTCCTTGTCGACGCCGAGGGTGCCGCGAAAGTCGAGTTCGCCTTCCGCCCGGACCACGCCCGCGCGCAGCGGAATTTCCAGCGCGGTGGAAACCGCCTTCAGGGTGACGCCAGCGCAGGCCACCAGCGATTCCAGCAGCATGTCGCCGGAGCACAGCTCCAGCCCCGAGCCGCCGGACAGCGGATGCAGGCCGGCGGCGGCGATGGCGCGGCCAGTCTCGACCTTGCAGGAGATCGACTGGTCGTCGATGGAGCCCTGCGCCTTCAGGGTAATGACGGCGGCGTCAGGGGTTTCCTTGTAGCGCGCCTTGATCGGGGCCTGCATCGCCCGCAGTTCCTGGGAGTCCATGACGTTATTTCCTCTGGGTAAAGCACGGTTTGGCGTCACCACCACAGGGCGCCGCCGGTGGGCGCGGCCTGTTCGGGCGGACGTTGCGGGTTGAGCGAATTGTCCAGAGCCTTCAGCACGCGCCGCTTGGCCGCGTCGAAGTTCGGCGACATGCGATCGCGCGGGCGCGGCAGATCGACCGGAATTTCCTCGTAGATGCGGCCAGGGCGCGGCTGCATGACGATGATGCGGTCGCCCAGCGTCACCGCCTCCTCCACGTCGTGGGTAACGATGACGACCGTCGGGCGGCTCTCCTCCCACAGGGCCAGCAGATGGTCGTGCAGGCTGGCGCGGGTGAAGGCGTCGAGGGCCGAGAACGGCTCGTCGAGCAACAGGGCCTTGGGCCGGGGCGCCAGGGCGCGGGCGATGGCGACGCGCTGCTGCTGGCCGCCGGAAAGCTCGCGCGGCCAGCGGTCGCCGTAGCCGGCGAGGCCAACGCGCTCCAGCGCCTCGTCGGCGCGCTGGCGACGGACGGCGCGGGGCTGGTCGCCAAGGCCGAAAGCGACGTTGTCGCGCACCGTGAGCCAGGGCAGCAGGCGCGGCTCCTGAAACACGATGCCGATCGCCGGATGCGGCGTGGTCACGCGGTCGCCATCGATCTCGATGAAACCGGACGACGCCTGGTCGAGCCCGGCGGTCAGGCGCAGCAGCGTGGTCTTGCCGCAACCGGAGCCGCCGACGATGGCGGCGATTTCGCCGGCCTGCACGGCCAGATCGACCTGCGACAGGGCTGCTGCGCCGCCGCCGGCGTAAGTCTTGGTGAGGTTGGCGAAAGTCAGCATGTGGTCACAGCCTCGCGCGCACGGTGTCGCGCCACGCCAGCAGCGGGCGGGTAGCGAGCACCAGAGCCTGGTCGCACAGCTTGCCGAGAATGGCGAAGGTGATGATGGCGGCGAGAATCTGCGCCGGCTTGCCAAGCTGCTGGCCATCGACAAGCAGATAGCCGAGACCTTCCGAAGCGCCCATGAACTCGGCGGCGACCACGAACATAAAGCCAAGCCCAAGGCCGGAGCGCAGGGAAATTACCCACTCCGGCAGCACGGCCGGCAACAGCACCCGCGTCGCCATCTGCAACCGGCCCAGGCGGAAAACCCGGCCGACCTCGACCAGCTTGCGGTCGATCGAGCCGATGGCGCCCATGACGCCGAGATAGACCGGAAAGAACACGCCGACAGCGATCAGCGCCACCTTCGACGCCTCGAAAATGCCAAGCCAGAGAATGAACAGCGGCACCCAGGCGATGGAAGGAATGGCGCGCAGGGCCTGGATCGTAGGGTCCAGCGCCTGGCGGGCGAGGCCAGAGGCGCCTGTGAGCAACCCGATGACCGTGCCGGAAATGGCGCCAATGGCGAAACCGGCGAGCACACGCCACAAGGTGGTGAGCAGATGGGTCCACAGCTCGCCGCTGGCGGCGAGGCGCACCAGCTCGCTCCAGATCTGGCTGGGCGGCGGCATCAGGCGGCCATTGGCGTAACCGCCGGCCACCGCCAGCTCCCAGCCGGCGGCCAGGAGAACGGGCAGGATGACGCCCACCAGCCAGACGCCGCCAATGCGGCCGGCGGCTGTATAAGCCGCGCGCGCCTGGCCGTCCGCTCCCTGGCGGGACGCGTCGCTGTCCATTTCCGCGGCCGCGCGGGCTGTAGGCGCCTGGACCGTCATGGCCTGCCGTTTCCTTCCCCTGACATTATCGCCTGGCCTGACCCCGCCATGGCAGGGTCAGGTCCGCCGGTCTTTATCGTGCAGCAGGCAGATACTGGGGATCGATCAGCACGTCGAGCGTTTCCTTCACCTTCGCGCCGGCCGGCAACACGCCCGCCGCCACAAGGGCGTCGCCGGCGGCCTGGATCGACTGGCGCTGCGGCGCGCCGATGACGCTGTGGGTCAACTCGGTGCGCTGGTCGATCTGCCGGTCAACCACCGCCTTCGGCAGTTTGGTGACGGCGATGAACTCGTCCTTCAGGCCATCCGGATTGGCCAGGGCCCATTTGCGCGCCTCCTCATAGGCGGCGAGCACCTTCTTCACCACGTCGGGATGCTTGTTGGCGAAGTCCTCGCGGACGTTGAGGATGCCCCAGGTATTGGCCTCGGGCTTGCGATAGAACAGCTTCGCGCCCTCCTCCACCTCAGCGGCGGCCATCATCGGATCAAGGCCGGCCCAGGCGTCGACGTCGCCGCGCGACAGGGCCAGACGCCCGTCGGCATGCTGCAGCAGCACGAATTTCACGTCCTTGTCGGTGAGACCGGCTTCGGCCAAAGCGCGCACGAGAAAGATATGCGGATCGGTGCCGCGGGTCACGGCGACGCGCTTGCCCTTCAGATCGGCGACCCTGGCGATGGCGCTGTCCTTGCCGGCGACCAGGGCTGTCCATTCGGGACGTGAATAAACGTAGATCGACTTGATGGGATTGCCGTTGATGCGGGCAACCAGCGCCGCGGAGCCGGCGGTGGAGCCGAAGTCGATGGAGCCGGCGTTGAGGAACTCCAGCGCCTTGTTGGAGCCGGCGGACTGCACCCAGCGCACCTTGATCCCGTCCTTCTCCAGCGCCTTTTCCAGCAGCCCCTGCTTCTTCAGCACCAGGCTCACCGGGTTGTAGGTGGCGAAGTCGATGGCGACTTCCTTCAGGTCGCCGGCGACAGCGCTTGCCCCGGACAGCGCCGCAAACGCGACGCCGGCGACAAGCGCGCCAAAGGCGCGGCGGTTGAAGGCAAAACGGTTGAATGAACGGTCGCTGGACATGACGCCCCCCTGCGGCAATGGTTGCCGTGGAAACTACATGGCGTCACGGGAACGTCAATTGATTTCACGCTTCATAATGACAAATTTAAACAATTCACAAATATAATTGTAATTACCGCATTCACAGCACCATGACGGCCTGGTAGGTCTCGTTCACCACGGCCAGCGGCCTGCGGCCCTCGCCAGTCTGGCCGCTCACCACGGCGAACAGCCGGAACACCTCCGCCGGGACTGGCTGTTGCGGGGCCACCCATAACCGGTCGGCGGAGATCACCTGGCGGCTGGGGGACATCCGGCCCACCAGGCGGCCGAAGGGCGTCTGGCTGGCGTCAAGGCCAGCGTTGACGCCCGACGACAGCCGTCCAGGCGTGAACCAGTTGTCGGCGCGGGACAGCACGCGCTCGCCGGATGCCAGCGCCACCTTGCGATAGCCGACGGTCTCGCCTTCTCCAATGTCGAGCAGCGCGGCGATCCTGGCCGGAGCCGGGCGCATGTCCGCCTCCAGCTTGTGGGCGACAATGGCATCGTCCCAGCCGCGCCGCCGCGACCAGGTTGCCAGGGTTTCCGTAGCGCTGCCGGTCTGCAGCAGCGCCGCGACCAGCGCTTCATACCGCGCCCAGTTCTCCGTCGTCTGCGGGTCGCGGGCAAATGCTGTTCCCGACACAAGCGAACCGCCGCCGATCGCCAGGCCACCGGCCAGCAATCGTCCGAAGCCGCGTCGGGTGGGCGGGCGGAAACTGGTTGTCATGACGCCTCGCGCAAGATCTGGAGCTTCGCCATTGCTGGCGCGCTTTAAATTAAAGCACCATCCCCATCAGGTAGGTTTCATGCACCACAGCCAGCGGCGCGCGCACGCCGGCGCACAGGCCCGTCACCACGGCCGACAGCCGGAACAACTCCTGTGGCGTCTCCGGTGGCGTCTCTTGTGGATTCTCCTGCCCCGGGCGCCACAGGCGGGTGACGCCCAGCAGCGCGCGGCGCGGCTCCAGCGGGGCGATCAGCGCGCCAAACGGCGTCTGGCCGTCGCGAAGGCCGGCGTTCACCCGCTCCGGCAGGCGGGCGGAAGCGAACCAGTTGTCGGCGCGCGACAATACGCGGGCGCCGCTGGTCAACTCAACCAGGCGATATCCGGTGGACGCGCCTGGCGTCACCCCAAGCAGCCGGGCGATATCATCAGGCGCCGGCCGGGTCGCCGTCTCCAGCTTGCGCGCCAGGATGCGCTCGTCCCACCCCCGCGATCGCGCCCAGGCCGAGAGCGCCGTCGTGGCGCTTGCGGCGGCGCGCAAAACCTCGAGCAGCGCCTCGCAGCGCCGCGCGCGCAGTTGCATCTCATCCTCATCAACGGTCTGGGTATGGATGGTCGCCGAGGTCAATTTCGTCTTGTCTTCACTTATGTCCGGCGCCGCAAAACGGCGGATGGAATCGCGAACCACAAACCACAAGTCGCAAACCGCAACTCTCCTGGCGCCATCCCGAACGCCTTTCAAGCGGCAGCGCCCGCTGCCCGGAACCGCGCCCGCCAGCATGGCCGCCGGTCATTAACAGGTGACCGCACGCCCCATTTAGGTTAATGGGCGCGTGATGACGGAATACGCTCCCGAGAGGTCCGCCGCCAGACGCAGATCGTCGCTGGCGTTCACCGTTGCAGCAACTGCCCTGGGTTTGGGGCTGGGCCTGGCCGCGCCTGGCGGCGCCCGCGCCCAGTCGCCGGGGATCTCCGGCATGACCGGCTCGCCGTGGCCGGAAGCCCTGCAATCGCGCGACAGGCCGGCGGTAGCGCCGCGGCCCGCCCCGGCTGCCCCTTCGGTCCCCGCCACGCCATCCCCTCCGCCAACGCCTGCCCCCCCGCCAACGCCAGCGCCAGCCGCCGCTGAAACGGCGAAACCTGAAACCGCGAAACCCGCGGCCGCGCCCCCGGCAGGCCCGCCTGCCCGCGATCTGCCGCGCGTGGCGCCATTACCGCCCGAGCGTCCCGATTTCGGCGACGCCCAACCGCCCCAGCCGCGCCCCGGCGCTGAACAACGGTCGCGCGAGACGCCCTCGATCCCGCCGCCAGGCGCGCCATTGACGCCTGACGCCGACGCAGGCGGGCTGCCCGCCGTCGCGCCGCTGCCGCCGGTGCGGCCGCAATTTCCGCTCGACGCCGGACCGGAACCGCAGCAGCAACCTCAGCAGCAGCCCCAGCCACAGGTTGCGCCGCCGCAGCCTGGCGCGCCTTCATGGTGGCCGTTCGGGCGCAAGAAGGACGAGAGCGAAGCGCCGCTGGACGAGGCGCCCGATGGCCGTCGCGTCGTGCGCCGGACCGTCACCGACGCGGAAGTCAACGCCTGCGTCGATCGCCTGCGCAAGGCTGGCGCGGTGGTGGAGCGCATCGCGCCGATCACCAACGGCAACTGCGGCGTGCGCAATGGCGTGCGCCTCACCGCCCTGCCCGGAGGCATTCCGCTGTCGAAACCAGGCACGATGACCTGCGCCATGGCCGAGGCCACGGCGGAATGGCTGCGCGGCGTCGCCCAGCCAGCGGCGCGCCAGCGCTTGCAGGCCAATATCACCGCAGTCATCATCGGCCCGACCTACGCCTGCCGCACCATGAACCACCAGCGCGGCGCCAAGCTGAGCGAGCACAGCTACGCCAACGCCATCGACATCGCCGGCTTCGCCTTCGACCAGCGCAAGGATTTCACGGTCAGGCCCAGCCATCCGACCTCCGGCGAGAATTTGTTCCAGGCCTTCATCCGCAAGAACGCCTGCCGGATTTTCGACACCGTGATCGGCCCGGGCGGCGACCGCTTCCATAACGACCACCTGCATCTCGACCTGCGCAATCGCGGCTCCGGCCGGCAGGTCTGCCGGTAGGTCCGCCGGCAAGTACGCCAGCAAGTCCGCCGACTGCCCCCCAACGACAGCCATTGTTGAGAGGACGCCGCCGACGCCCTTCCTGGACGGGCGCTGACTTCGCGCGCGGGGGCTTCCCAGCGCGATGAAGGCGATTATAATGCGCGCCAAGTACCGAAGCGTACCAAACACAATCAAATCAGTACCGCCACGCCTGATGCCAGGGTCCCAAAGACTTTCGTCCCGCAGACTTTCCGGCGCCGCCCCCAAGCGCGCCGGCATCGTGAATGCGGGCCTCGCGCATTCCGGACGGCAGGTCGACAGGCCGCACGCGACGCGGCGGCCGGGAGGAAACATGATCTACACCGAGCAGCACAAGGAGCTGATGCGCTCCGTCACGAAATTCTGCCAGACCGAGATCAATCCGCACATCGAGGAATGGGAAGCCGCCGGTGCGTTTCCGGCGCATGAGCTGTTCCGGAAGATGGGGCAGCAGGGCTTTCTGGGCATCAACAAGCCGGTTGAGTTCGGCGGCCTCGGCCTCGACTACACCTATGAGCTGGCGTTCTGCGAGGCCATCGGCGCGATTCGCGGCGGCTCCATCGGCATGGCCATTGGCGTGCAGACCGACATGGCCACCCCCGCCCTCGCCAAACATGGCTCCGATGAACTGCGGGCGGAGTTCCTGGCCCCGTCGATCTCCGGCGACTACGTGGCGTGCCTCGGCGTTTCCGAGGTGGGCGCGGGCTCGGACGTGGCTTCCCTGAAAACCACCGCGCGCAAGGATGGCGACGACTACGTCATCAACGGCGGCAAGATGTGGACCACCAACGGCACGCAGGCCGACTGGATGTGCCTGCTCGCCAACACGTCCGAAGGCCAGGTGCATCGCAACAAGTCGCTGATCTGCGTGCCGATGAAGACCAAAGGCGTCGAGGTCGCCCGCAAGCTCGACAAGATGGGCATGCGCGCCTCCGACACGGCGCAGATTTTCTTCGACGAGGTGCGGGTGCCGCAGCGTTATCGCATTGGCGAGGAAGGCAAGGGCTTCATCTACCAGATGGAGCAGTTCCAGATCGAGCGGCTGTGGGGCGCCGCCGGCGGCCTCGTCGCCATGGAAACCGCCATCAACGACACCATTGACTACACGCGCGGTCGCATGGTGTTCGGCAAGCCGCTGCTCGACAACCAGATCATCCACTTCAAGATGGCCGAGTTGCAGGCCAAGGTGGAGGCGCTGCGTTCGCTCTGCTACCGGGCGGCGCAGGATTACGTCGACGGCGAGGACGTCACCATGCTGGCCTCGATGGCCAAGCTGATCGGCGGCCGCCTGGTGCGCGAAGTCTCCGACAGCTGCCTGCAATATTGGGGCGGCATGGGCTTCATGAATGAAAGCGACATCACCCGCATGTACCGCGACACCCGCCTCACCTCCATCGGCGGCGGCGCGGATGAAGTGATGCTGCAGATCATTTCCAAATACATGGGC
Organism: Camelimonas sp. ID_303_24; assembly: GCF_053543495.1. Classification (NCBI taxonomy): domain Bacteria; kingdom Pseudomonadati; phylum Pseudomonadota; class Alphaproteobacteria; order Hyphomicrobiales; family Chelatococcaceae; genus Camelimonas; species Camelimonas sp. ID_303_24. The sequence continues at coordinate 81,685 of NZ_JBLLJM010000017.1, read as the reverse complement.
ATCCTGCCCGGATCGAAGAAAGACAAGTAAAGGTATTGATACGCCCGCGCCGCCAGTCGTCGCGGGCTTTTTTGTCGCGCATATTTTTACATGCACGACCAATGGAGCAGTTGCCTCGCAAGGATGCTCCACATTAGCCTGAACTCCGGCGCGGGCGGTCCGCTTTGCCTGCTGGCGTCACGCCGGCGTCAGTGCGGGTCCAACAGTTCGCCGGAGGCGCCGAAGACCCGGACATTTCATTCAGCAGCGCGACAGATGCTGCAGGCCATCCACTTCGCTGGAAACGCTCTCAGGGGGAAATGCATGCGTGGGCTCATGATGGACATGCCGTTGCAGCTGTCCAACTTCATTGAATACGCCGGCCTGCAACATGGCGAGGCGGAGGTCGTTGCCCGTGAGATCGAGGGCGACCTGTTCCGCTACAATTACGCCGAAGCCCGGCGCCGCATCCGGCGCATGGGCCTGGCGCTGCGCCGGCTTGGAGCGACGGAAGGCTCGGTGATCGGCACGCTGGCCTGGAACACCCACCGGCATTTCGAGATGTTCTACGCCGCGCCCGGCATTGGCGCGGTGCTGCACACGGTCAATCCGCGCCTGTTCGCCGAACAGATCATCTACATTATCAATCACGCCGAGGACGAATATCTGTTCCTCGACGCCCTGACGCTGCCGATCGTCGAGGAGATCGCGCCGCGCCTGACCACGGTCAAGGGCTATGTCATCATGGCGACCGAAGAGCGGATGCCGCAGACCAGCCTGCCCAACGTCCATTGCTATGAGACGCTGCTGGCGGCGGAGGACGACGCCGGCTTCGCCTGGCCGGAGTTCCCGGAAACCAACGCGGCGACGATCTGCTACACCTCCGGCACCACCGGCAACCCCAAGGGCGTGGTCTATTCGCACCGCGCCCTCGTGCTGCAAACCCTGATGGGGGCCAATTTCCTTTACATGCCCGGAACCGAAGCCGGAAAGCGTCAGGTGGTCATGCCGATGGCGCCCATGTTCCACGGCAATGCATGGAACATGCCGTTCATGGCCCCCTACACCGGCTCCAAGCTGGTGTTCCCGGGTCGCAATTATGAGCCCGACAAGCTGTATGAACTGTTCGAGAACGAAGGCGTCACCCTGTCGGCTGGCGTGCCCAGCTTCTGGCTGATCCTGCTCGACTGGCTGGCCCGCAACGGCAAGAAATTCTCGACCCTGAAGCGCACCCTGTCCAGCGGCACGGCGCCGGCGCGGGCCATGGTGGAGTTGCTGGAGCGCGAATACGGCGTGGCCTATGTGCAGGCCTGGGGCATGACCGAGGCGCTGATGGCCTCCATGCCGATGCAGCAGCTCCGCGATCGTGACGCGACGTTCCAGGAGGTGATCGACGACCGCATGAAGTCCGGCCGGGTGGTCTGCGGCGTCAAGGCGCGCATCGTTGACGATGAAGGCGCGGAACTGCCGCGCGACGGCAAGGCGGTCGGGCATCTGGGCGTGCGCGCGCCGTGGATCGCAAGCGCCTATCACAAGGGCATCGAGGCCCAGGACGCCGACGGCTACCTGATGACCGGCGACATGGCGATGATCGACCCGCAAGGCTACATCACCCTCACCGACCGCTCCAAGGACGTCATCAAGTCCGGCGGCGAATGGATCAGCTCGATCCAGATCGAGGACGCGGCGCTCAGCCATCCGGCGGTGCTGCAGGCGGCGGTGATCGCCATTCCGCACCCCAAATGGCAGGAGCGGCCGCTGCTGCTGATCACGGCGCGCCAGGGCATGGAGGTTTCGGGCCAGGAAATCCTCGACCACATCGCGCCGAAGATCGCCAAATGGTGGATGCCGGACGCCGTGGAGTTTCTGGAGAGCTTCCCGATGACCGGCACCGGTAAGGTGCACAAGCTGACCCTGCGCCAGCAGTTCAAGGACTACAAGGCGTCGGCCTGAACTCACCATGCCGGCGGCGGCCAGGCCCGCCGCCGGCAACGCATCCCAATTCATTTTGTCCAGGGCCCACGTCGCGCCTGGCCGCATTCAGGGACAGGCCAATGTTCGAGCACAGTGAAAAGGCGCGCGATCTCATCGCCCGGCTCGGCGCCTTCATGGATCGCCACGTCTATCCGGCTGAACATTTGTACGACGAGCAGGTGGAAAACGGCTTCCACAACCGTCGGCCGCCCATCATCGGCGAACTGAAGGAGCTGGCGAAGGCGGAAGGCCTGTGGAACCTGTTCCTGCCGGGCGATCACGGCGCCGGCCTCAGCAATCTCGACTATGCGCCGCTGGCGGAAATCATGGGCCGGGTGTCGTGGGCGTCGGAGGCGTTCAACTGCTCCGCCCCAGACACGGGCAATATGGAAGTGCTGGCGCTGTACGGCTCGCCAGAGCAGCAGAAACAGTGGCTGGAGCCGCTGCTCGCCGGCGAGATCCGCTCCGCCTTTTCGATGACCGAGCCTGAGGTCGCCTCTTCCGACGCCACCAATATCCGTTGCAGCATCGTGCGGGATGGCGACGATTACGTCATCAACGGCCGCAAATGGTTCACCTCCGGGGCCATGAGCGAGGACTGCAAGCTGCTGATCGTCATGGGCAAGACCGACCCGGACAATCCCAACAAGCACGTCCAGCAATCCATGATCCTCGTGCCGCGCGACACGCCCGGCGTGCGCATCGTCCGCGACATGAAGGTGTTCGGCTATGATCACGCGCCGGTCGGCCACCCGGAGATCGTCTACGAGAACGTGCGCGTGCCGGCGGCCAACATGCTGCTGGGCGAAGGGCGCGGTTTCGAGATTGCCCAGGGACGGCTGGGGCCGGGGCGCATCCACCATTGCATGCGGCTGATCGGCTGCGCCCAGCGGGCGCTTGAGCTGATGTGCCAGCGCGCCGAACGGCGCGTGGCCTTTGGCAAGCCGCTCGGCGAACAGGGCTCGGTGCGCGAGGACATCGCCAATTCCTGGGTGGAGATCGAGCAGGCGCGGCTGCTGACGCTGCGGGCGGCGCACAAGATGGACACGGAAGGCAACAAGGCGGCGCGCGACCTGATCGCCGCCGCCAAGGTGGCAACGCCGCGCATGGCGGCGGCAGTGATCGACCGGGCCATCCAGGTGCACGGCGGCGCCGGCGTCTCGCAGGACACCTTCCTGGCCGACGCTTACGCCTACGCCCGCTTCATGCGCATCGGCGACGGCCCCGACCAGGTGCACCTGGCCCAGCTCGGCCGCGGCCTGCTGAAACGCTACGGCGGATAAAAAAAACCGCAACACAGGTCCGTGAAAACGGTTGGCGCCGGGCGTATTCGCGATCAGGCTCGCCAGTCAGGGGGAACGGCGAATGAAAGCGGCGACAGCTTTCGCCGGGTGCTCCTGGAGGATACGCCATGACCGGAACGGCCGCGCAGCGGGCGGGCGAGCAGTTCGCCGGCGCCATTGCCCAGGATGAGATTACCCGGTGGGACGCCTGGTCGACGGCGGCGGCGATCCGCAGCCGCGCCGTTTCCTGCGTCGCGGTGATGGAAGCCTGTCTCGACCAGATCGCGCGGCTCAACCCGCTGGTCAACGCCATCGTCTCGGCCCGCCCGCGTGAGACGCTGCTCGACGAAGCGCGCGCCGCCGACGCCGAACTGGCCGTGGGCCATCTGCGCGGCCCCCTGCACGGGCTGCCATGGGCGGTGAAGGATCTGGCGCTGACGGCGGGCATCGTCACCAGCTTCGGTTCGCCGCTGTTCGCGGATTTCACGCCTGAGGAAGACGGCCTCGCCGTTACCCGCCTGCGCGCGGCGGGGGCGATTTTCATTGGCAAGACCAATGTGCCGGAATTCGGCCTCGGCTCCCAGACCTACAACCCGGTGCACGGCGTCACCGGCAACGCCTATGATCCGGCGCTGACCTGCGGCGGCTCCAGCGGCGGCGCCGCCGTGGCGGTGGCGCTGGGCATGATCCCGGCGGCGGATGGCAGCGACATGATGGGCTCGCTGCGCAATCCCGCGGCGTTCAACAATATCTACGGCCTGCGCCCCTCCTTTGGCCGGGTGCCGCTGGCCCCGGCGGAGGATGTGTTCTTCGCCCAGCTCGCCGTCGAGGGCCCGATGGCGCGCAGCGTGCGCGATCTGGCGCTGCTGCTGTCGGTGCAGGCCGGGCCGCACCCGGGCGCGCCGCTGGCCATCCGCGCCCCCGGCGACGCGGTGCTGCCGGAGCGCAACGCCGGTCTGGCCGGCAAGCGCATTGCCTGGGTGGGCGATTTTGGCGGCTATCTGGCCATGGAGCCGGGGGTGCTGGCGCTATGCGAGGCGACCTTGCAGGAGTTCGCGGCGCTCGGCTGCACGGTGACGCTGGTGGACATCGGCTTTGACCTGGCGCGATTGTGGCGGGCCTGGCTGCACCTGCGCCATGTCTGGGCCGGGGCGCGGCATCTGGAGATCTGGCGCGATCCGGCGCGGCGGGATTTGCTGAAACCGGAATTGCAATGGGAGATCGAACAGGGCCTGGCCGTCACCGGCTACGACATCCACGCGGCCAGCGTCGTGCGCTCGCAATGGCACGCGTATCTGCAAGGCCTGTTCACCGGCTACGACGTCATCGCGGCGCCGGCGGTGCAGGTGTTCCCGTTCGACAAAACGGTGACCTGGCCGCGCGAGGTCGGCGGACGCGCCATGGACACCTACCATCGCTGGATGGAGTCGACGAGCATCTGGACCATGTCCGGCCTGCCCTGCATGTCGGTTCCCGCCGGCTTTGACCCTGCCGGACGGCCAACCGGCCTGCAATTGATTGGCCCCGATCACGGTGAAAAACTGCTGCTGGAATTCGCCGCCGCCCATGAAGCGGCGGTCAATCGCGTCGCCGGTCGTCGCCCGCCCGTACTGGGCGGCTGACGTCCATTGCCTCTGGCGCCTTCATGAAGCCGCCGGCGCCAGAGCGACCCACGGATATTCCACCGTCCCTTTTCGCCCCCCTCGCCGTCGTGGCCAGACCTGTTCCGGCCGCCAACGAAGATGCGGTTCCTGTAACGGGTGACGCCAGGCCCAAAAGCGAAGACGTGGATGCCCGCAACACGTGCGGGCATGACGGCGCGGGCGGACATGGCGGGATTGGACGCCGGGACCTTCAGGGGATGGGCGCCAGAGCAAAATCACGCCCCGGCTGACCGCATCCAGCGCTGCCCCCGCCCGGTCATTCCTTCATCGCAGCCGGATGCTCGCCGGCGGACGCAGGCTCCGGCGGCGCGTGCTCGGGCGCCCTGACCACCAGGGCGGCTTCCGGCATCTGGGTGACCGCCTGCCAGGCCTCATACCGGCTGAGCACATCGAAAATGATCTGTTCCCGCGTCAGCCCCATGATGTCGTAGCCGCGCGAGCCGTCGCTGAAATAGGTCCGCGCCTCATGGCGCACGTCGGCGTCGCGGGTGTCAAGCATGGTGAGGCCGGGCAGGCGGTGCTCGGCCACCTGCACGCCATAGACGAAGTCGCGCACCCCTTCGGCAGCGGCCACCAGCGACACGATCGCGCCCTCGCCGCGCTCGACGCGGGCCGGCCGGCCGCGCCGGGTCAGCTCTTCAGCGACGCTCTCCAGGGCGGGCGTCGCCTGGCCGTCGATGAATGCGGCGACGTCGTCGGCGTCGGGCGTGTTGACGATAAGCGACAGGCGGCGTTGCCAGGGAACGGTGACGGCCGGCGTGGCCGCCAGAGCGCCGCGGGCGTTGGCCTGGACAAGATCGGCGCGCATGCCGCGGAACAGGCCCCAGACCAGCACCAGCATGATGACGCAGAACGGCAACGCCGTCGCCACGGTGGCGGCCTGCAAAGCGGCGAGCCCGCCGGTGAGCAGCAGCACCGCCGCCGCGCCGCCTTCCAGGGCGCACCAGAACACCCGTTGCAGCCACGGCGTGCGGGTTTCACCGCCGGAGGCCAGAGTGTCGACCACCAGGGAGCCGGAATCGGCCGAAGTGACAAAGAAGATCGCCACGAGGATCACCGCCACCGTCGAGGTGATGGCCGGCCATGGCAGATAGGTGAAGAACTTGAAAAGGGCGACCGAGAGATCCGCCTGCACCGCGGTGGCCAGCGCGCCCTGGGCCGCGGTCTGGTCGATGAACATCGCCGTGTTGCCGAACACTGTCATCCAGAAGAAGGTGAAAGCCGTCGGAGCCAGCAGCACGCCGACGACGAATTCGCGCACCGTGCGGCCGCGCGAGATGCGGGCGATGAACATGCCGACAAATGGCGACCACGATATCCACCACGCCCAGTAGAACAGGGTCCATTTGTCGATCCAGGGCTTCGGATCATAGGCGTAGATATTGAAGGTGCGCAGCAGCAGCGTATCCAGCCAGGCGCCGATGTTCTGGACGAAATCGCGCATCAGCAGTTCCGTCGGCCCGACCGCCAGCACGAACAGCATCAGCAGCACGGCGACCAGCAGGTTCAGTTCACTGAGGCGTCGCACGCCCTTCTCGACGCCGGTGACGGCGGATAGCATTGCGATAGCCGTGACGGCGACGACGAGGATCAGGTTGAGCCGGGTGGAGGCCTCGATGCCGGTGAGATAATGCAGGCCGGCGCTCATCTGCATCACGCCGAAGCCGAGCGACGCGGCGATGCCGAACACGGTGCCGCAGATGGCGAAAATATCGACCGCGTGGCCGAGGCCGCCGTTGATGCGGTTCTTCAGCAGCGGGTAAAGCCCTGAACGGATGGTCAGCGGCAGGTTGTAACGGAAGCCGAAATAGGCCAGCGACAGGCCGACGATGGCGTAGATGGCCCAGGCGTGAATGCCCCAGTGAAAAAACGTGATGCTCATGGCGGCGCGGCTCGCGGCCGGCCCGCCCGGCGGAACGTCTGGCGGCGCGGCGGCGTGCATCAGCGGCTCGCCGACCGCGAAATACATCAGGCCGATGCCCATGCCGGCAGCGAACAGCATAGCCAGCCAGGAGAGATAGGGAAAATCCGGCTCCGCGTCGTCAGGACCCAGCTTGAGATCGCCGGTGCGGCCGGTCGCAAGAATAATGGCGGCGCCGACGAACACGGCGACGGAGAGCAGATAAAACCAGCCGAACCGCGACAGAACCCACGCCTGCATCGCGCCGAACGCCGTCTCCGCCTGGCCGGGCAGCAGCGCCCCGACAAGCAGGAAGGCGACGATAATCGCCACCGCGCCAAAAAATACCGGCGGCTTCACAACAAACCCTGACAAAATGCCTCCAGTTCTGCAAAACGCCGCCCGGACTGCAAAGGGGCGGCATGCGTTGGGGCATCGGTGAGCAGCGCGTGGGCCCGGCCAGGCGCTGCCATAACGACGGCTGGAGAAGTCGCGGCCCGGTTGCCCAACGCTCTTCCGGCGGGCCATCTGCCGGCGTCCGCGCCTTTGGTCCATCCCCGCCGTTGACCGATGCGATAGATAGATGTGAACACGCATTTTAGCGGACCAGGCCAATCATGGCAAAATTCCGGCGAGCGCGTCGCAACCGGGAGCCAGCCTGCGCAGCCAGGAGCCAAGAGCCAAGAGACAGGGGACGGAAGACAGCGCATTAGCCGCAGCCTTCTGGCGGGAAACTGCCCGGCGTCGATTGTCCGCGCCTCGCCAGCCATGTCCATCCCGCCGCCGCTCTCTCCATCTCCGCTGATCCTGGGGAGCGGGACGCGCACAAAAAAAACGCCCGGGCGCTTAAGCCCGGGCGTCATTCGGCGCATTGCGTCTCGGGGGAGCTTGCGCCCCCGGTTCAGCGGCTCATCTGCGCGCGATGATTACATGCGCTCGATGATGATGGCCGGAGCCATGCCGCCGGCGGCGCACAGGGTGGCCAGGCCGGTGTTCAGGTCGCGGCGCTCCATCTCGTCGAGCAGCGAGCCGACGATGATCGCGCCGGTGGCGCCGATCGGGTGACCGAGGGCGATGGCGCCGCCGTTGACGTTCACGCGGGAGTTGTCGATGCCCATCTCGCGCATGAACTTCAGCGGAACAACGGCGAAGGCTTCGTTGATCTCGATGAGGTCGATGTCCTTGATGGTCATGCCAGCCTTGGCCAGCGCCTTGCGGGCAGCCGGGGCCGGAGCGTTCAGCATCAGCTCCGGCGAGTCGCCAGCGGTGGCGACAGCGCGGATCTTCGCGCGCGGCTTCAGGCCATGGGCGCGGGCGTATTCCGGCGAAGCCAGCAGCACGGCGCCAGCGCCGTCGACGACGCCCGACGAGTTGCCGGCGTGGTGAACGTGGTTGACCTTGACGCCCGGATAGGTGCGCTCGACCAGCTGACGGAAGGTCAGGCCCTGGTCGTTCAGCGGCGCGTCATACATCACCTCGAAGGCGGCCTTGAGCTGGCCGAGGCCTTCCTTGGTGGTCTGCGGGCGCGGGAACTCTTCGTGGCCAAGCGCCAGCGAACCGTCGTCCTTGTAGACCGGGATCAGCGACTTGTTGAAGTAGCCGTTCTTGATGGCGATGTCGGCGCGACGCTGGCTCTCAAGGGCCAGATTGTCGACGTCGTCGCGGGTGAAGCCCTCGAGCGTGGCGATCAGGTCGCCGCAGATGCCCTGGTGTGGCTGCGGGTGGATCGAACGCAGGTGCATGTTGCCCGAGTCGATCACGCCGTCGGTGGCGCGCTGCAGGGTCGAGCCATAGGACATCGACTCAACGCCGCCAGCCATGACGAGGTCCTGCGCGCCGGACATGATGCCCATGGCGGCGAGGTTCACGGCGGTCATGCCGGAGCCGCAGAAACGGTCGAGCGAGAAACCGGTGGCGGCGTTGTCAAAACCGGCGTCGAGCGCGGCCATGCGGGCGATGCAGGAGCCCTGCTTGCCGAACTGGGTGCCGCAGCCGGCGATGACGTCGTCCAGCTCGGCCGTGTTCAGGCTGTTGCGCTCGGCCAGCGCCTTCAGCACCGTCGAGAGAATGCGCTGGGGATGCACATCCGACAGCGCGCCCTTGCCAAACTTGCCGACGCCGCGCGGCGTGCGGGCCGCGTCAATAATCCATGCCTCAGACATGTCGATCCCTTCGCTATCTGGAGAAGCGCGCGCCCTGAAAGGCGCGTGGCGCTTCCCAACGCCTTGACGAGGCGGCGGCCTGATGAAACCCGCGCGCCAGGCGCGCGCTGTCTGGCCTTGAGCCTAACGGTCGATTGGTAGATTGCCGTTGCCGGCATCTATTGCAAGAACGGCAGCCGTTATCAACCGTTCATGTGCATAACAGAACGGACATCACGACAGGGGTCGGGAAACCATCGCCAGATCCCGGCGGCCGCCCCCCCTCACCCCGGGCGGACATGCAGGCCGCCGGCGGCCGGCATTCAGGCCTGCGCCTGTTTCGCCGGCACTTCCATGCTGGGCGGATTGAAGACGTTCTGCTCCTGCGCCGCTTTCTCCTGCGACGCCAGGGCGCGGCGGAAACCGTCGCGGTCCTGCAGCCGTTTCCAGTAGTCGCGCACCGGATCGGTGAACAGGTGGTCGAGTTGCAGCCGCACGGCCAGCATCAGCGCATAGCCCACGCAGATATCGGCGGCGGTGAAGCGGCCGGCGCACCAGAACTCGTTCTTCTCGGCCACCGCCGTCACCGCCCGCAGGCGACCGCCAAACCATTTTGCGTAATCCTCCGCCGCCTTGCCGAGGCCGGCGTTCGGCTCCTGCAGGGTGTAGCGCAGGAAAATGGTCTGCGGGAACGTCAGGGTCGCCTCGGAGAAATGCAGCGCGTTGAGAAACGCGCCGTAGGCCGGCTCATCGACGCCGACGTTCAGCGGGGTCGGGCCATATTTCGTCACCAGATATTGGGAGATGGCGGAAGACTCGGTCATCTTCGTCTCGCCATCCTGGAAAAACGGAATGGTGCCAAGAGGATTGATGCCCAGATAGTCCTTCTGGAAGACGCGCGGCGGGAACGGCAGCATCTTCAGTTCGTAGGGCAGACCCATTTCCTCCAGGGTCCACAGGGGCCTGAACGAGCGCGCGCTCATGCAGTGCCAGAGCGTCAGGGTATTCTGTGGCGTCGCCATGGGCGTTCTCCCGGTCATTGTATGTTGTGAGAACGCCCCGGAAGGCTCCGGGACGTCCGTTGCGCCGGCCATTTTGCCGGCGCGATGGTTCCTGCAAGAGCTTGCCCGCAAGCGCCTTCCCTGCACAGGGCTTTGCCTGCAAAGGGCTTTGCCTGCAAGCGCTTTGCGCGGTCTCAGGCGGCGATGACCGCCGGCGGGAACTTCTCCGTCACCGCCCGCACGCTGGCGGCGATCTCCGGCGTCACCGGCACCGGATAATCGAGGATCATCTGGGCGTAGGCCTTGGCCTGCGGATCGTTGCGCAACGAGGCGATGCCGCCGCCGCCAAGCACGTCATGCAGCAGGAAATTCAGCGAATGGGTTCCGGGCAACTCAAAGCGCTCCGCCGAACCCTTCAGGAAGTGCCCAAAGAAGGCGCCAACCGCCTCCGCCGTCAGCGCGGCGCGGATATAAGGCAGGTATTCCGGCTTGCGGGCGATGACGCCGATGTTGGCCTTGTTGCCCTTGTCGCCGCTGCGGCCCCAGGCCAGGGCGATCAGCGGAACCACCGGCGCGCCAGCGCCTGGCGCCGTCTCCGGCCCTGACTGATCCGGCCCCTGCGACGCCGGATCGAACCCACCGCGCAGCGCTTCCGGCGCCGGAACCGCCTGGCCCGCCACCTCCACGCCCGTGGTCACCGACGATTTGTCGACCAGGCAGGAGAACAGGCGCACCACCGGCATCACCTTGGGGCGGTTGCCGCCCATGCCGGTAATGCCCGGCGACATCGAGGTGCCGGACGAGGTCAGCTCGCGCACCATGATTTCCAGCGCCTTCGGGCTTTCGTGCTTGGCGGCGAGCTTGAGAACCACCTCGCGGGCGGCGCGGGCGCGGGAGTGCGGACCATAGGCCGCCTCAGCCCCGATCACCTCGACGCTGGTTTCAGCGAACGGCGGCAAATTCATCGCCCGGAACATGGCCTCGGTGCGCCGCAGCACGGAATCGGCCACCTTCTCGGCCTTGCGGGCGGCGTCGAGGCCGCCGATGGTCAGGTACATGCCAACGCGGAAACCGTCCTGATAGGTGGCCGACACCTTGTAATAATTGGTCGGCGGCAGGCCTTTGGCGTTGGAGACGCGCACCAGATCCTTGCCGGCCTGCTCGATCTTCACCTGGGTGAAGTCGCAGGTGACGTCCGGCAGCAGATAGGCGCGCGGATCGCCGATCTCATACAGCATCTGCTCGCTGACCGTGGCCTCCGACACCAGGCCGCCGGTGCCCTCCGGCTTGGAGACGACGAAGGAGCCGTCCTCCGCCACCTCGACGATCGGATAGCCGATGTTCGACCAGTCGCCGGTGTCTTCCCAGTCCGTATGCAGGCCGCCGCTGGCCTGGGCGCCACACTCCACGATGTGGCCGGCGAGCGAACCGCCGGAGAGTTTGTCCAGATCCTGCGGCGTCCAGCCAAAGGCGTGGATGCAGGCGCCGAGCGTCACGGCGCTGTCGACGCCGCGTCCGGTGATGACGATGTCGGCGCCGGCGTTCAGCGCCGCCGCCACCGGGAAGCCGCCGAGATAGGCGTTCATGCTCCACAGCTTCTCCGGCATCGGCTCGCCGGTGAACATCTCGCGCGTGCCGGCGAACTCACTGGCGCGGCCAAGCAGATCGTCACCCGTGACGACGCCGACCTTCAGATCATAGCCGGCCTCGACGATCTTCGCCTCCAGCGCCCGGGCGCAGGCCACCGGGTTCACGCCGCCGGCGTTGGCGATCACCTTGATCTTCTTTTGCGACAGGGTCGGCAGTTCGCGGGCGATGGCGCCGACGAAATCGTGGGCATAGCCCATATTCGGGTCCTTGGCCCGGGCGCGGGCCATGATCGACATGGTGATCTCGGCCAGATAGTCGAACACCAGATAGTCGAGGTCGCCGCCGCGCAGCAGTTGCGGCGTGGAGATGCTGGTATCGCCCCAGAAACCGGAGGCGCCGCCAATCCTGATTGTTTTACCGGACATCGTCCCTGCTCCCTTGACCTTCATTTCATCAGACCGTTCATCCGGCCCCGCTTCCACCGAAGCTCAGGCCGGACCCGGTCCACTGTCCAGAGTTAGAGCGCTTTCCGACCAGAATTCGCTCAAAATAAAAGGCTCTCGTGCGCCCCGTCCCCGCCGGAGCGCCGAAAAGTTCACCAACAGCCCCCCCCCGCCAGGGGCGTGGATGCCCGGGACGAGCCGGGCGCGGCGGGAATAAACGGCCCCACCCGCGCTCACCATCGGCGAGCAGCGGACGCCCCACCGTCCATGCGCGCCACGGCCGGACACGCCGGCCATCCACATGATCCGCCAGCGCCCATCATGAGCGGCCGGCGGAAATGCCAGATCCAGCTGTCAGATCTTTTCCACCCAGGCGGCCGGGCGCTTCTCGGCGAAGGCGCGCACGCCTTCCTGGCCTTCGGCGCTGCGGGCGCAGGTGGCGAAGGATTTCGCCGCCACCTTGCGGTATTCCTCAAGCGGCATGGCGTGGCACAGGCGGAACAGCCGCTTGGTCTCGGCGTTGGCGCCAGGCGCGCAACGGCCAATGTCGTTCAGCAACGCTGTCAGGGTTTCGTTCAGCGACGCCTCGTCCGGGCAGTAGAAATCGGCAAGGCCGATCTCGGCCGCCTGCTCGCCATTCAGCCGCGTGCCGGCGAGGCCAAGGCGACGGGCGTGGCGCGGTCCGATGCGGTTGACCACGAACGGGGCGATCTGCGCCGGCGCGATGCCAAGCCCGGTCTCGGACAGGGCGAAGCGGGCGCGCGGCGTGGTGATGACGATATCGGCGCAGCAGGTCATGCCGAAACCGCCGCCAAAGGCCGGACCATCCACCACCGCGATCACCGTGAGCGGGCATTGATCCAGCCGGGCAAACAGTTCGCCGCCAGCCCGGTTCGACGCCTCCAGCGGATCCTCGTCTCCCGAGGCGACCGCCGCACCCTGCTGTTTGTTGGTGCCCTTGAGATCGGCGCCGGCGCAGAAAGCGCCGTTGGCTCCCTGCAGGATCAGCGTGCGCAGCGTCCGGTCCTGCTCCGCCAGCGCAAGAATTGCGTTGAGATCGGTGGTCAACCCCTGGGTCATGGCGTTGCGGGTGGACGGATCATTGATCGTCGCATAGAGGCGCGAGCCCTGGCGCTCGACCTGGATGACCGTGGTGGCGGGAAGGGTTGCCGTCATGCCGTTTCCTCAATCGTTCGCGGACGCCATTCCGGCAAAAGCAGCTCCCACTTTTGCCGGACCAGCTCCCTGGAGCCTCTATTTTCAGCGAATTCTGGTCGACCAGACGATTTCAGCTGATCGGAAAGCGCTCTAGTATCCAAGCTGGCGCGCGGCGAGGTCGCGCATGATTTCCTCGGCGCCGCCGCCGATGGCGTTGACGCGCACCTCGCGGTAGATGCGCTCGACCTTGCAGCCGCGCATGAAGCCGGCGCCGCCGAAGGTCTGCACCGCCTCGCGAGCGCAGAATTCCATGGTCTGGGTCGCCTGGTTCTTCAGCAGGCAGATGTCCGCCACCGGGCTCTCGCCGTTCATCACCCGGTGCGTCAGGTGATCGAGATAGGCCTGCGAGGCGTTGATGCGCATGGTCATGTCCGCCAGCTTGTGGCGGATCACCTGATGCTGGATCAGCGGCTTGCCAAAGGTGTGACGCTCGCGGGCGTAATTCACCGTCTCTTCCAGGCAGGTGCGCGCCTGGCCGATGCAGCCAGCCGCCATGCCGAGGCGCTCGCTGTTGAAATTGCGCATGATGATGCGGAAACCGTGGTGCTCCTCGCCGAGCAGGTTGCCCGCCGGCACGCGGCAATTGTCGAAATACAGCGTCGCGGTGTCGGAGGCCCACCAGCCCATCTTGCGCAAGGGCGTGCGCGAGAATCCCGGCGTCGTCGTGTCGACGACAATCAGCGAAACGCCGCCGCGCCCGCCCTCGCCCGTGCGCACCGCCACGGTGATGTAATCAGCCCGCATGCCGGAGGTGATGAAGGTCTTCTCGCCGTTCAGCACATAATGGTCGCCATCGCGGCGCGCCGTGGTGCGCAGGTTGGCGACGTCCGAGCCGCCCGAAGGCTCGGTGATGGCGAGCGCGAAAATCTTCTCGCCGGCCAGGGTCGGCGGGATCAGTTTTGCCTTCAGCTCCGGCGAGCCGGCCACCGCCACTGGCGGCAGGCCGATGGTGTGGCTCATCAGCGAGGCGCCCACGCCGCCTGCCCCAGCCCGCGCCATCTCGGCGCTGGCGATATTTCCGTAGAACTGGTCGAGCTCGACGCCGCCATATTCCTCGGGGAACCCGAGTTGCAGCAGACCGATGGACGAGGCCTTCCTGTACAGCTCGCGCGGAAACTCGCCGGCCTCATCCCACTGGCTGGCGTAAGGCTCGATCTCCGTCTGCACGAAGCGGCGCATCACATCGCGGAAGGCGAGATGCTCCGGGGTCAGATGGGGGTTGGGGATCGGCTCGATGACGATGCGCTCGCCCGCCTGCAAACTGTCCGCCATGGTGGTTCTCCCGCCGGGGCTCTCCGGCATGTTTTCAGTCTGATTGTCCGGACCTTGCGCGAAGGCCCGGCATTGCTGGCGCGTGGGATCAGTCGCCGATCTCGGCCATGATCTGGCCAGGCGACACCTGGTCGCCAACGGCGACCGACACCGAGGTCAGCACGCCGTCGCGCGGCGCCACAATTGCGTGCTCCATCTTCATGGCCTCCAGCGCCATCAGCATCTGGCCGCGCTCCACCTTCGCCCCTTCCGCCACCGCGATGGAGACAACGCGACCGTTCATCGGGGCCCGCAGCATGCCATCGGCGCCGGATTCCGCCGCCGCCTTCGCGGCGCTGATGCGGCTCTTCGACGTGAAGGAAAAATCGCTTCCACCCAGCTTCAGCCACAGCTCGTCGCCGGCCCAGGCGAAGCGCAGCGCCACCGGCGCGCCGTCCACCAGCACCGTGGCCTCTTCGCCCGCCGTGACCGGCCGGCCGGAGATGGCAATGGCGGCGCCGTCGAGGCTCACCGTCGCGCTGTCGCGACCGACGGCGATGTGGCCACGCCGTTCGCCAGGCGTTTCGTCGTTGATGAGGCCAGCGGGTCCGTTCCAGGCCAGACGCCACGGCTGGTCGAGCGGCAGCACGTTGCTCCAGCCGCGCCAGGAATTGTCGCCAGAGGCGCTGCTCCAGTTGGCGGCGCGGGCGGTGGCGGCAGTGGCCAGCCACGCGGCCAGCGCCCAGGCCGTGCGGTCGGGAATGGCGGCGCGCGCGCGGTTGTCCGGGAAATGTTCGGCGATAAAGCCGGTAGAGACCTTGTCGCCGGCAATGAAGGCTGGATGGCGCAGGGCGCGGATCAGGAAGTCGCGGTTGCTGGCGACGCCGAGCAGCGCCGTCGCTTCCAGGCCATGGGCCAGCTTCTCAATCGCCTCCTCGCGGGTGGCGCCATGGACGATCAGCTTGCCGAGCATGGAGTCGTAGTACGGGCTGATGGTCAGGCCGTTGGCGAGCGCGGCGTCAGCGCGAACGGTGCGCGACGGGTCCCACAGGGCGACCTCGCCGGTGCGCGGCAGGAAGTCGTCGGCGGGATCCTCGGCGCACAGGCGCACCTCGATGGCGTGGCCCTTCAGGCGGATATCGCTCTGGGCCGCCGGCAGCGGCTCGCCATTGGCGACGTTGATCTGCCACTCCACCAGGTCAAAGCCGGTGACCAGCTCCGTGACCGGGTGCTCCACCTGCAGGCGGGTGTTCATCTCCATGAAATAGAATTCACCGGAGCGGTCGAGCAGGAACTCCACGGTGCCGGCGCCGACGTAGCCGATCTCCCGCGCCACCGCGACAGCCGCCTCGCCCATGCGGGCGCGCAGCTCCGGGTTCAGCGCTGGCGACGGCGCCTCCTCGATCACCTTCTGGTGGCGGCGCTGAACCGAACAGTCGCGCTCGCCGAGATGGACGACATTGCCGTGGCGGTCGGCGAACACCTGGATTTCCACGTGGCGCGGCTCGATCACCGCCCGCTCAAGAATCAGCCTGCCGTCGCCAAAGGCTTTTCGCGCTTCCGAGGCGGCGCCCTTCAGGGCGTCGGGCATGGCGGCGGCGCTGTCGATGCGGCGCATGCCGCGCCCGCCGCCGCCAGCGGAGGCCTTGATCATGATCGGGAAGCCGATGCGCTCCGCCTCGCGCAGCATCAGGTCGTGCGCCTGGTCCTCGCCGTCGTAGCCAGGCACCACCGGGATACCGGCGGCGGCCATGCGGCGGCGGGCGCGCGCCTTGTCGCCCATGGCCTCGATGGCGGCGGCCGGCGGACCGACGAACACCAGCCCCTCGGCCGCGACGCGGGCGGCGAAGCCGGCGTTCTCGGAGAGGAAGCCGTAGCCTGGGTGAATGGCCTGGGCCCCGGCGCGGCGGGCGGCCTCGATGATCTTGTCGGCGACCAGATAGCTGTCAGCCGGCGTCAGGCCGCCGATGCCGATGGCCATGTCGCAGGCCCTGACGTGTGGGCTGTCGCGGTCCGCGTCGGAATAAACGGCGACCGTGGCGACGCCCATCTGGCGCGCCGTGCGGGCGACGCGGATGGCGATCTCGCCCCGGTTGGCGATGAGAAGGGTGGTGATCGACGTCATCAGAGGCCTCTGCGGGCTCGAATTCGGGGCGCGGCCAGCGCCGGATCAGGCGGGACGCCGGCAGCCATGGGGGCCGCGCGTCGTTCGCCCTGCGATCGCCGCGGCGCGTGGGCGCTGCGCGGCGGGAAGCGGACTACATGAAGCGGATTACATGACCCGGATCACATGCGGCCCACCCCGAAGGTCAGCGGACGCACCTGGCGCGCGCGGCCCGACAGGCAGACGGAAAGCGCCATGCCCAGCACGTTGCGCGTGTCGCGCGGATCAATCACCCCGTCGTCGAGCACCGCGCCCGAGGTGTAGAAGGCCGACATCTGGCTCTCGAAGGTCTGGATGATCTTCTGCTTCATGGTCTCGATGCCTTCCACGTCCACAGGCAGGCCGCGCGCCTTCGCGCCGTCCTCCATGACGATGGCCATGGTCAGCGCCGCCTGCTCGGCGCCCATGACGGCAGTGCGGGCCGTCGGCCACGAGAAAGCGAAATCCGGCGTGAAGCCGCGGCCGCACATGCCGTAGTTGCCAGCGCCGTAAGAAGCGCCGCACATCACGGTGAGCTGCGGCACGGTGGCGTTGGCCACGGCCTGGATCATCTTGGCGCCAATCTTGATCATGCCGGCCCGCTCCGACTCCGTGCCGACGATGTAGCCGGTGGTGTTGTGCAGGTAGATCAGCGGCGAGCCGTTCTGGCAGCAGGCGTGGATGAACTGGGTCGCCTTGTTGGCCCCGGCCGGATCAAGCGGGCCGTTGTTGGTGATGATTCCAATCTGGATGCCAAACAGCTTCGCCTGGACGCAGACGGTCTGCGGGCCGTAGAGCGGCTTGTATTCCATCATCTCCGAGCCATCGACGAGGCGGGCGATGACCTCCCGCATGTCGACCGGCTTCTTGTGGTCCTTGGGGAACAGGCCGAGCAGCTCTTCCATATCAAGCGCCGGCGCCGGCCCTTCCGGCAGTTCGTTGCCCTGGGTCCAGCCCAGATTGCCAACCAGCTCGCGCAGGATGCGCACGCCGTCGACGTCGTCCTCGGCCAGATATTCGGCAAGGCCGGAGACGGTGGCGTGCATCACTGCGCCGCCAAGCTCCTCATCGGTGGCCACCTCGCCGGTGGCCGCCTTGAGCAGCGGCGGGCCGGCGAGAAACGCCTTGGCCCGGTCGCGCACCATGATGACGTAGTCAGCAAGGCCGGTCATATAGGCGCCGCCGGCGGTGGACGAGCCGTGCGTCAGGGCGATGACCGGGATGCCGGCGGCGGACAGGCGGGCCAGATTGGCGAACAGGCCGCCGCCAATGACGAAGTCCTCCACCTTGTAGCCAAGCAGATTGGCGCCGGCGGATTCGACCAGATGAATGAACGGCAGCCGGTTCTTGATGGCGATGGCCTCAAGCCGCAGCATCTTTTCGCCGCCCATGGGCTGGGCGGAGCCAGCGGCGATGCCGGCGTCATCGACCACCACCATGCAGCGCACGCCGGAGACATAGCCGATGCCGGCGATGCTGGAGCAGCCGGGCACGGTTTTGGCCGGGTTGCTGGTGTCGCGCAGATAGCCGGCCAGCGAGCACAGCTCCAGCCAGGGGGCGCCCTCGTCCAGCGCCAGGGTCAGGCGCTCGCGCGGCAGCAACTGGCCGCGTTTGGCGAAACGGGGACCGGAGGCCGCCGAGGCGTCTCGCGCCCGCTTTTGCAGCCCGTGCATGTCCGCGATGGCGTCGAGCATGAACGCCCGGTTTTCCTCAAAGGCAGGCCCTGCCGCCACCACACGCGACTCGAATGCCGGCATACGCCGTCCTCCCGGTTTATTCGCCGCCCGTTTCGGAAACGGGCGTTGTCTGCTCGGGCGCCCTCTGGCCAGAACGGCCCGAAAACGCCTGCTCGCTGCTTTGGAAATGTGTCCGCATGCCCGCAGGAGGGTCGTTCACCCTGCTTCCGTTCAGTCGAACAAAATGCGGGACGGATCGTTCTGTTAGTGGTACTACTCAGTACAGAAGATGGTCAATAGCTTTCGGAGAGAAATGCGCCGGCCGGACTGGAGCGATCTGGCGGGGCCGGCAGCCGGCTATCCCCGACCGGCGGCGCGTAATAGATATCGTCTGCAGCGCCCCAAAGCGCAGCCCTTGAGAATTCTTGAAAAAAACGTGATAGCCCGCCTGGAACAGATCACCGGCGCGCGGGCGGTGAAACAGGGACCGGAGGGGAACAACATGGCGACGCCATCGGCGATGAAGGACGACGTAGCGCTCTACAAGCGGGAGTTGATCCTGCGCGCCGCTGGCGAGCTGTTCTTCCGCAATGGTTACACCGCGACCACCACGGACGCGCTGACCGAGCGCCTGTCCGTTTCAAAAACGCTCATCTACCAGCATTTCCGCAGCAAGCAGGACATGCTGGCGACCATCTGCGAGCGCGGCATCAGCGAATCTGTGCAGGTGGCGATCGACGCCGCCGCCCTGCCCGGCCGCGCCGACGAGCGCCTGTTCCGCCTGCTGCACGATTTCACACTGGTGGTGATCGAGCGACACGAGTGGATCGCCATTTCCAGCCGGGAAATCGCCCACATGCCCGCCGATGTCGACCAGCGCATCCGCGACATGCAGGGCGACTTCGACCGCATTGTCCGCGACATCATCAAGGATGGCTTGCGCGAAGGCGTGTTCGACGTGGAGGATCCGGCCATCGTCTGCCTGGGCATCGCCGGGATGATTATCTGGATTCACGCCTGGTATCGCGGCAACGGCCGGCTGACGCCGGAGCAGATCGCCGATTCCATGGCCCGCTCCGCCCTGCGGATGGTCGGCGCGCCTGACCGCCCGGCGACGGAAGCAGCCGCCGTCTGAGCGTTCAGCAGCGGCTGATGACGTAGATCAAAATATATCAGCAAGCATATGAAATACTGACTATTTCCAGAATCAATTCAGGTATTGATTCAACTGCCGATCCGGCCAGCGGCGCAAATTATGGATGCCCGCGACAGGCGCGGGCATGACGGGCTGGGGCCCGCAGGCGCGCTTACGCCGTTGCGCCGCCCCCATCGTCGTTGTCGCCGTCCTCATCGCCGCCATGGGCCCCGAAGCCGAGATAGGTGGCGGCGACGCGGGCGTCTTCCTGCAACGCGGCGCTGGGGCCTTCCAGCGAGACGCGGCCGTTCTCCAGCACATAGCCGTAGTCAGAGATCTGCAGCGCGGCGCGGGCGTTCTGCTCCACCAGCAGGATCGAGACCCCGCGCTCGCGCAATGACACGACGATACGGAAAATCTCGCGCACGATCAGCGGCGCAAGGCCGAGGCTCGGTTCGTCCAGCATCAGCAGACGCGGTTTGCCCATCAGGGCGCGGCCCATGGCCAGCATCTGCCGTTCGCCGCCGGAAAGCGTGCCCGCCAGCTGCCGCCGCCGCTCGCGCAGGCGGGGAAACAGGTCGTAAACCTCCTCAAGCGCCGCATTGGCCGCCGCACGGCCCTCCCGGCGAAAGCGGAAGCGCCCGAGCGCCAGATTGTCCTCCACCGGCAAGGTGGCGAACAGTTCGCGCTTCTCAGCCACCAGCGCGATGCCCCGGGCAAAGCGCTCCTCCACCGACAATCCATGGATGGGCGCGCCGTCAAAAACGATCTGGCCGCGCGCCGGCAGGATGCCCATGACGGCGTTGAGCATGGTGGATTTGCCGGCGCCATTGGCGCCAATCACCGAGACGATGGCGCCGTGCGGCGCCGACAGGGACACGCCGCGCACGGCGTCGACGCCGTGATAGGCGACGGAGAGCTTTTCGAGCTGAAGCAACGCGCTCACGCCACGCCTCCCAGATATGCCTCAAGCACGGCGGGGTTGTTGCGGATTTCCTCTGGCGTTCCCTCGGCGAGGCGGGAGCCGAACTCCATCACCACCAGCCGGTCGGTCAGCCCCATCACGAAGTCCATGTCGTGCTCGACCAGCAGGATCGACAGGCCTTCGCCGCGCAACTGGCGCAGCAGCGCCGCCAGTTGCTTCTTCTCGCGGTGACGCAGGCCGGCCGCCGGCTCATCGAGCAGCAGGATCGAAGGATCGAGGCACAGGGCGCGGGCAATCTCAACGATGCGCTGCTGGCCAAGGGCAAGGCTGACGGCGGGGCGGTCGGCCAGATCAGCAAGGCCGACGCGGTCCAGCTGCCGGTGCGCCTCGGCGAAGATGCGGGCCTCCTCGGCCCGGTCGAGGCGCAGCACCGCCCCCACCGCCCCGGCGTGACCGCGCAGATGCGCGCCAAGGGCGACGTTCTCGATAACGCTCATGCCAGCGGCCAGACGGACATGCTGGAACGTGCGCGCCACGCCGCGCCGGGCGATGACGCGGGCGCGCTCGCCGGTGGCTTCCTCGCCGAAATAGCGGATGTCGCCAGAGGTGGGCGGCGTCACGCCGGTGACGAGGTCGAAAGTGGTGGATTTGCCGGCGCCGTTGGGACCGATCAGGCCAACGATCTCGCCGCGCCCGACGGCGAACGACAGGTCGTTGACCGCGACAAGGCCGCCGAACTGCTTGCGCAGGTCGGTGGCGGCCAGCACAGGCGCATCGGCCCGCTGCTCGCCGGCCGAACGCGCCCGCGGCGCCAGTTCGCCGGCTTCGGCGTGGCGGTCGCGGGTCGCCGGGCGAACCTTGCACAGGCGCAGCACGTGCGGCCACAAGCCGTCGCGCGCGGTTTGCAGCAGCAGCACAAGGATGACGCCGAAGGCGATGGCCTCGAAATTGCCGCGCGCGCCAATCAGCCACGGCAACCAGTCCTGCAACTGGTCGCGGATGATGGTGACGAGGCCGGCGCCAAGAATCGCGCCCCAGACCGAGCCGGCGCCGCCGACCACCGCCATCAGCAGATATTCGATGCTGGCGTTGAGGCCGAAGGGCGACGGGTTCACCGCCCGTTGCAAATGGGCGTAGAGCCAGCCGGACAGACCAGCGAGCAGCGCGGCGTAAACGAAGGCGAGAATGCGCGCCCGGCCCGTGTCGACGCCGAAGGATTCAGCCGCGACGACGCCGCCGCGCAACGCCCGGATGGCGCGGCCAACGCGCGAATCCAGCAGGTTCAGCGTGGCGATCACCGCCAGCGCCACCGCACCCCAGATCAGGTAATACAGCGATGGACCGTCGCTGAAGGCGAAGCCGCCGACGGCGATGGGCGGAATGCCGGAAATGCCGTCGAATTTGGCAAAAATGTCCAGATTGCCGACGATGTAGAAGAAGCTGATGTTCCAGGCGATGGTCGCCAGCGGCAGATAGTGGCCAGAGAGACGCAACGTCACCGCCCCCACCCCCCAGGCGAAAACGCCGGTGATCGCCAGCGCCGCCGGCAGGGCCAGCCACGGATTGACGCCATAACGGGTGGTGAGGATCGCGGTGGTGTAGGCGCCGGCGCCAACGAACATGGCCTGGCCGAAAGACGTCATGCCGCCAACTCCGGTCAGCACCACAAGGCCAATCGCCACCAGGGCGTAGAGGCCGATGTAGTTGAGCAGGGTAATCCAGAACTGCGGCAGGCCGGGAACCAGCGGAATGAGTGCGCAGACCGCCAGGGCGACCAGCGGCGCGACGAGACGCATACCGCGCCCGCCCGGGGCGGCTTCGGCTCCGTTGGCGGAGACCTGATCAGCGCCGGCGTTGTCGGCGGGGGCTGGCGTATTCAATGGTCATCCTCCTCGACGACCGGCGCGCCCCAGGTGCGCCACAACAGGACCGGGATGATGATCAGGAAGACGATCACCTCCTTGAACGACGATGCCCAGAACGAGGCCAGGGCCTCGACAATGCCGACGAGAATCGCCGCCACCCCGGCGATCGGGTAACTGGCGAGGCCGGCAATGATGGCCGCGACAAAGCCCTTGAGGCCGATCAGGAAGCCGGTGTCGTAGTAAATCGTGGTCAGCGGCGACACGAGCACGCCGGACAGGGCGCCGATGAAGCCCGCCAGGGTAAAAGCGATGGTGGACGACATGGACGGGGCGATGCCGACCAGGCGCGCGCCCAGCCGGTTGACCGCGGTGGCGCGCAGGGCCTTGCCGGTCAGCGTCAACTCGAAGAAGGCGCCCAGCGCGGCGACCAGCGCCGCCGTCACGCCCATGATCCACAGGGATTGGCCGGAAACCAGCAGCGATCCCATTTCAAACATGGCGCTGGAGAACGGCTCCGTGCGCGAACCCTCGGCGCCGAAGAACACCAGGCCAAGGCCGGTGAGCGCCAGGTGCACGCCGATGGCGGCGATCAGCAGCACCAGCGTGGACGCCTCGGCCAGCGGCTGGAACGCCATGCGGTAGATGTAAGGCCCCATGGGGGTGATGATGGCCAGCGTCAGGGCGATCTGCACGGCGACCGGCGGCTTCATCGGCGCCAGCAGCATGGTGACCGCGGCAACGGCGGCGGGCAGCGCCAGATCCGTGCCGGCAATGGCCAGCACGCGGCGCGCCGACAGCGTGCGCCTGCCCTGCCACACCTGCGCCACGGCCGAGACGGCGCCGAGCGCCAGCAGCAGCCAGATGGTCGCCGGGGTCTGGCCCCGCTCCAGCAGCGCCAGGGTCAGGGCGCCGAAGCTGACGAACTCGCCCTGGGGAATGAAGATGACGCGGGTGACCGTGAACACCAGCACGAGCGAAAGCCCCAGCAGGGCGTAAATGGCGCCATTGATGACGCCGTCCTGAAGCAGGATCAGGAATATCGACAGGTCCACGTCGCGTTCCTTGTGGAGCCAGCAAGCTTTCCGGGGCAAAGCTTTCCGGCGGTGTGCGCAACGCTGGCCCGGCGTTGGGCCTGGTGTTGCGCTTTATCGCATTGATGCGGCCGGGCAAGAGCGCCCCGTCCCACGCAGGAGGCCAGTTCGCCCCAGGCGAAAGCCAGGTTCGCCCCGGCGGCAGGCCCTGGGGAAAGCGCCGGCATCGCCGGGCTGCGCGGCTCACCGGACGATCAGGCCCCGGCGACGGCGCAGGGGCCTGACTGTCGGACGCGCCGGCGGCGCCATGACGCCGCCGGTTGAGCGCCTTGCGCTTTATTTGCTGGCGGGCAGCAGCTTCCAGGCGCCATCCTTGATCTGCACCATGACGCGGGCCCGATCGTCCTGACCGACGTGATCCGTGGGCGTCATGTTGACGACGCCCTGGGTGTAGACCACATCCTTCGCGTTCTCGATGGCGTCGCGCAAGGCGGCGCGGAACTCCGGCGTGCCGGGCTTTGCCACCTTCAGCGCCGCCGGAATCGCCGCCTGCAGCAGCAGGCCGGCGTCATACATGTGCGCGCCGAAGGTCGAGACCGAGCCCTTGCCGTATTTGGCTTCATAGTCGGCGATGAACTTCTGGGCGATTTTCTTCGACGGGTGATTGTCCGGCAATTGATCGGCCACCAGCACCGGGCCGGCGGGGAGCACCGAACCTTCAACGTCCTTGCCGCCAACGCGGAGGAAGTCATTGTTGGCGGCGCCGTGGGTCTGGTAGATCGGGCCCTTGAAGCCGCGCTCCTTCAGGGTGCGGGCCGGCAGGGCGGCCGGAGTGCCGGCGCCGGCGATCATGATGGCGTCGGGCTTGGCCGCCATCAGCTTCAGCGCCTGGCCAGTCACCGAGGTATCCGGGCGGTTGTAGCGCTCCACGGCCACCAGCTTGATGCCCTTGCCTTCCAGCGCCGGCTTGATTTCTTCCAGCCAACCCTCGCCATAGGCGTCGGTGAAACCGATAAAGCCCACGGACTTAACCCCGCTGGCCGCCATATGGTCAGCGATGCCCTTCGCCATCAGGCGATCGTTCTGCGGGGTCTTGAAGGCCCATTTGCGCTTGTCATCAACCGGCTCAACGATCTTGGCGTTGGCGGCCAGCGACACCACCGGCACCTTGTTCTCGGCCCCGACCTCGACCATGGCCAAAGTGACCGGCGTCACCGACGAGCCGACAACCGCGTCCACCTTCTCCTCGGAGATGAACTTGCGCATGTTGGCGACGCCCTTGGTGGTGTCGGTGCCATCGTCCAGCACGATGTACTGCACCGGATGGCCCGCCACTTCCTTCGCCAGCAGCGCCACCGCGTTGGCCTCGGGAATGCCAAGCGAAGCCGCCGGGCCCGTGCTCGATACGGTGACGCCAATGCGCACCGGATCGGCAGCGCGGGCAACGCTGCCCGAGGCGATGAGCCCAAGCGCGCTGACGCTGATGGTCACGGCGGCGGTGAACGCCGCAATCCGGAATGCCTTCTTCATGCTTTTCCCCTGGCCTCAGCCTTGCCCCGTCAGAAAACGCCAGCCCATGCGCGCCGGAACGTCCCTGACCCCTCGTTTCACCACATTGTCCATGCGACGCGATAGCCGCATGGACAATGCCCCCAAATCCGGCCTGGCCGGAAACCCGCGACAGGTCTGGTCGCCCTCGCTGACCCGGCCCTGTGCGCCAGACAACCAGTCAATCCGGGCGATCAGGCAGCCACATGCAACCTGCATCACGCAAGCCGCGATATACGCGTCGCGACATGCCAGTAGCGCATCCGGCCCGGACCCGCCCGGAAAACCGCGCTACGAAAACGCAGCGAGACAACGCAACAGACCAGCGCGCCATCCTGGCGCTTTGGCGCGTTTCCACGCGCAACCCGGCCGTTGCGTCCCCGAAAACGCCGTGCTCCCACATGCATCGCCCGGCGAACAGCCCGCCATGCCATGTGATCCACAATTGCTGTCGATCGCAGCGCCTCTGCGGGACGGCTACCGGCGAGGCGCCGACAAGTCAAGAAACTGAACGGCTTAGAGTCTGTCCATCCGACAAAAGACGGTGTCTGGCGTATTTCCGATGCGGCGTCGCTGTCGCAACCACGCGACATTCTGTGGATAGCGTGATGGTTTCCGCCCCCGCCCCCACTGGACACCCGCCCCGCCCCCGCCTATAAGCGCCTCACCAACGCGGAAGAACACTCCGCGGACCGGTTGCCCAGGTAGCTCAGTTGGTAGAGCATGCGACTGAAAATCGCAGTGTCGGCGGTTCGATTCCGTCCCTGGGCACCACTTATTTTTCAAGTGGTTGCGGTCAGCTCCTCTCCTAAAAAATTAAGCCTTGTTACCGCTGGTGTTACCAGAATTCGTTCTTGGGGCGTTTCGCGTCGCCAGACGAAACTCTGCTACCCGGGATGACTGCTCCAGGCCGCCACGATGGCATATCATCGCGGTCGACATCTGAGAGTGTCTCGCCGCGCGCATGACATCCTCTGCCACGGCGCCCGCTTCAAAAGCCTCCGACGCCGCGCCCGCCCGGCAGTCCATATTCCAGAGATCGGGCAGCCAACCCGCCACGATCGCGATATCACGGAACTGGCGTGAGAAAGTCGCGCTTTCCTATCGCGGATGCGCATGGCGCTTTCAGCGGCGCGAATCCGCCTACATCCGCGCGATATGGCCTTGTTGTTATCTGCCCTGCCGCGCGTAGAGGCCACTGAAAGAAACATTGACGCCGCCGCACTGGCGATTGTCATCAACGAGCAACCACGGGCCGACGCGACGCATCCACACCTTGCAATCTGTCTCCGCCGCCTTCGTCACCGGGACGGCGCCCTTGTCGCCCATGGCGAAAGACAGGCCGCCGTCCACTGGCGTTACGTCGCCAGAGATCTCGCCCACATTGACCGCGCCGCGTTTCACCCGGTCAGGGTCCATGGAGCCGAAGGTCGCCTCCCCCCTGATTGCGAGCATTCCCGGCGTGGCGGCTGCCTTGATGGCGATGCTGGCCTCCACCCGCCGCCACTCGCCAATCCAGACTGGCGGCCTGGCCGGCGGTTCCGGCGCCAGATCAGCGCTGGTCAGCCAGCCGGAGCGCACGATCTCCTGAAAAGTCTCCTTGTCGCGATTGCGCGGCGCAACGAAATGGGCGCAAACGAAATCACCCACGGCGCCCGAGACGATGACGCGGTCGCCAGCAACCACAAACGCCTTCTCCCGGCATTTGTCCGAGAAACCGGGACATGCCGAGGCCTTGTCCGTGGGCAAGCCTTTGTAAAAATGGGTTTTGGCCACGCCCTGCCGCACCAGCGCCGTCGTCAGCGCCCCGCCGGTGGCCAGATCAGGCAGGTCAACGCACGCCCCGGCGGCGCTGGCCGCACCACCCGTGACCATCGCCAGGGCAAGAACCATTCCCCTGATCCCGATCGTGCGGAACCGGTACGGGCCAGATTGGCCCGCGACGACGTGTGACGCCCAGATCATGATCCGCTCCCCGAACCTGTTTTCAGCCAGGTTCCTCTAAAAAATTCCTGCAAAGGCCCCCAGCGCGGAAACCCCGAATGAAAAAGGGCGCCGCTCACCTCCGCGCAGGCATCCCACCCACGGGATATGACCAAACGTCATGCTAACCTGCAATTCCGCGTACGGATATCTGATCAGGCGGCGCCAGGACGCGTCGGCGCAAAGACGCGTTGGCGCAAGGCGCCCCTCAGAGCGAACGTGGGCCTTCAGACGATATCCAGGCGAAAACTGTCGCCCTCGCGACGGACGCGGCCACGGCCCGCCCCGGTGAAATGGCCGCCGAGCAGCGGCGTGCCAGCGTCAGCCAGACGATCGAACAACGCCCGCCGGGTCTGCGCCGATTGGGTCTGGTCGTAATCCGCCGTGGAAGACCATTCCGGCCGCGCGATCTGGCAAGGGTGATGCATCACATCGCCGCCCAGCAGCAACTCCTCGCCTTTCGAACGCAGCAGGATGCTCATGTGGCCGATGCTGTGGCCAGGCGTCGCCACCACCGAAACGCCGGGGGCGATCTCGTCGCCGTCGCCCACCAGATCGGCGAGGCCAGCGGCGGCGATGGGGGCCACGGAATCATCGAACACCGCCCGGTGTTCGGTGTCTTCCTGCTGGTCGCGCCAGTAATTGAAGTCGTCGCGGCCCATGATGTAACGGGCCTTGCGGAACGCCGGGACCCACTGGTCGCCTTCGAGCACCGTGTTCCAGCCGACGTGGTCGACGTGCAGATGGGTGTTGATCACCAGATCCACCGTATCGGCCGGCGCGCCGGCGTTGGCGAGCACATCAAGGAATGGATCGGTGCGGTTGTTCCAGTGCGGCACATGGCGGCCCTGTTTGTTCGCGCCCAGCCCCGTATCCACCAGGATGCGCGCATCCGGGGTTTCGACCAGAAAGGTCTGCACCGCCATGCGCAGCCGGCCGCGTTCGTCGGCGAAGTGCGGCTCCAGCCAGCCGATCCGGAGAATGTCGTCTGGCGTCGCCTGGGGCAAAATGAACTTGCTGCCGCCAGTCGTCTCCATTTCCACCACGCGGGACACGGTGATATCGCCAACCCTGAATTCCGCCATCGCGCCAATCCTTCAAGCGTTTTCCAACGAAGTGGGCGTCATTTCGCGCCAGGAAGAACGCATCAAAATTCAAACAATCCAGGGATCTCCCGCGAACCCGGCGCCGCGGGCCATGCCCCTGTCCGCTTTCGTGTGCGACGGGGTCCCGTGCAATCAGGACGCCGCCGCCACTTGGTCAGCCTCCGGCGGGTCATTGTCGCCAGAAGGCCTGAAGTCCTGACGCCTGGGCTCAGGTGCGCAGGGTCAGGCCGCCATCAGCCACCAGGCCGTGGCCGGTGATAAAGTCGGCCTCGTCGGAAGCCAGCAGGAACACGGCCCGCGCCATGTCTTCCGGCTGGCCGAGGCGGCGCAGCGCCGCCTTCTTCGCCCAGATGGAGGCGATCTCCGGGTTGGCGAAAGAGGCTCCAGTCATGCCGGTGAGGATGGCGCCCGGCATCAGGTAATTGGCGGTGATGCGGAATTTGCCAAGCTCCAGCGCCAGGGTCTTGGTCAGGCCAGCCACCGCGTGCTTGGAGGCGGTGTAGGCGGTCAGGCCAATATCCGTATCGAACGCCATCACCGACGCCGTATTGATGATGCGCGCCCGGCCCTTCTGCTGGGCCCGTTCGCGCAAGGCCGGAATGAAGGTCCGCGACGCCCGGAACTGCGCCGTGACATTGACGTTCATCTGGCGATGCCACTCGTCGTCGGTGGTTTCCTCCGCCAGCGACCGGCCGCTGACGCCAGCGTTGTTGAACAGGATGTCGACGCCGCCGAAAGTCTCCTGCACCTTCTTCAGCATCGCCTCCGGCGCATCCGCGTCGGTGACGCTTTTGGCCAGCGTCACAATGTTGGCGTGGCCGGCATGGGCCGAACCGATTTCCGATTCCGGCCGGTCCACGGCCAGCACCTGGGCGCCTTCGCTGGCGAACAGCTGCGCCGTGGCGCGGCCAATGCCGGACGCCGCGCCCGTGATGACTGCCACCTTGCCTTCAAAACGCTTCACGATGTTTCTCCCTGTTTCTTCTTGTGCGTGACGCTCTCACCAGGCGTCTTTCAGAATGTCGAGAATATCGCCCGGGCCGTTGACCTTGCGCGGATTGGTCCCGGTCCAGCGATCCTGCATGGTCAGTTCGGCCAGCAACGGCCCCTGGTCGCGCGTCACGCCGACGGCGCCCAGGGTATGAGGCAAATCCAGCCCCCTGATCAGTTCCGCGACGATGTCAGCGGCGTCCGCACCCGGGCGCCCCAGCGCCGTGGCGATCTCCGGCAATCTCCCGGCGGTGACAGGCGCGTTCCAGCGCATGGCGTGGGGCAGCGTGATGCAGGAGGTGACGCCGTGGGAAACGCCAAACGTCCCGCCGAGCACATGGCCGATGGCGTGGCTGACGCCCTTCTCCACCCCGCCCTGGCTGCCGACCATCGACAGCCAGACGCCGATCATGGCGTCGAGCCGGGCGGAGAGATCTTCCGGATCGCGCCGCGTCGCCGGCAGGGCGTGGCCCAGCAGCCCCAGCGCCCGCACGGAGGCGGCGTCCGCCAGCGGCTGGCTGTTGATGGAGCACAGGTCCTCCACCGCGTGGTCAATGGCGCGCACCCCGGTGGACAGCCACAGCTCGGCCGGGGTGTCGCGGGTCAGGGCCGGGTCGAGAATGACCGTCAGCGGCGTCATCTGCCGGTGCTGGTACATCTCCTTGCGGCGGCGCGCCGTGTCGGTGACGCCGGCGAAGGCGGTGAACTCCGCCCCCGAGAGCGTGCTGGGCAAGGCGATGACCCGCGTCGCCAGGCCCTGGCCATGCACCGGCTTGCCGCCGCCGACGATGGCGTCGAAGCCATCGGCCGTGAACACGCCAGCGGCAAGGCAAAGCTGCATCACCTTGGCGGCGTCAATCACCGAGCCGCCGCCAATCGCCACGATGACGTCGGCGCCGGCCTCATGGGCGCGGCGCGCGGCTTCCGCCACATCCGTGCGCGGCGAATGCGCGCCAATGCCGGAATGCATGGCGGCAAACGTCTCGCCCAGAGCCGCGCGCAGCCCACTCTCCAGGTCCTGCGCCCGGGCCAGGCTGCCGCTGACCAGGGCAAAAACGCGCGAGAACCCGCCGCGCCGCACCTCTGCGGCAAACGCTTCCCGCCATGGAGCGCCGAAGACAACGCCGTCGGCTACGGGGAAGCGATAGGCTCCCGCGCGCATGATCAGCGGCCCTGCCAGCGCGGCGCGCGCTTTTCAACGAAGGCCAGCGGGCCCTCCTTGTAGTCGAGGGTCTGGGCGTTGCGCGCGCCGGCCTCCTCGCTGAGCTTGCGCAGTTCGGCGTCGTTGAGATCGTAGGCCTGCCGGGCAACGGCGAGGCTCTCGCGGACCGCCACCGGGGCATTGGCGCAGATCGTCGTCGCCAGGGCTTTGGCTTCCTCAAGCAGCTTCCCGTGCGGAACCACCCGGTTGACCAGACCAAACTCACCGGCGCGCTTCGCATCAAGCCGGCCGCCGGTAGCGATCAGCTCCATGGCGATATTACGCGGAATGGCGCGCGGCAGGCGATAGATGCCGCCGGCCAGAGCAACGAGGCCGCGCATCACTTCCGGCAGGCCAAAGGCCGCCCGCTCGGAGGCCACCGACATGTCGCAGCGCAGCATGATTTCGAGGCCGCCGGCCAGAGCGAAGCCATTGACGGCGGCGATCCACACCTTGCTGCGCGGCATGTGGACGAAACCGCCAAAGCCGCCAGCTTCCGTGGCGATGCCGCCGCGACGTCCCGCCGAAACCTCCTTGAGATCGGCGCCGGCGCAGAACGCCTGCTCGCCCGCGCCGGTCAGGATCACGACCCAGATGTCGTCATCCGCTTCGGTGTCGCGCACCGCCTTTTCCAGCCCCTGGGCGACGGCTCCGTTGACAGCGTTGCGCGCCTCCGGGCGGTTGATGGTGACGAGGGCGATATGGTCGCCGGCTTTTTCAACCGTGACGGCTGGCTGGGCGGTGTCTGACACGAGCTGCTTCCTCCGTTGTCGCAGAACGGCCTCGCCCCCCGGGGCTGCCGCCCTGTCATTTGTTTATTGTGCGCTCGCCGGTTTTGGCGTGCGCGGGTTTCAGGCGGACAAGGCCCGCCTGAAACGGGTGATGCTTCAGATCTGGCGGCCGGCGCCGGCCCAATAGGGATCGCGCAACTTGCGCTTGAAGATCTTGCCGCTGTCCTCACGCGGCAGGTCGGCGAGAAAGTCCACCTGCTTCGGCACCTTGTAGCCGGCGATCTCGCCGCGCAGCCACGTGCGAACGTCCTGCCCCGTCAGGTCCGCGCCCGGCTGCGGCTGCACCACCGCCAGCACCGCCTCGCCGTATTCGTCATCAGGAACGCCAAACACGGCGCAGTCCGCGACGCCGGGCATGCGGTGCAGCGCCGCCTCGATCTCTGCCGGATAGATATTGACGCCGCCGGAGATGATCATGTCCTTGGCGCGGTCGCACAGGAACAGGAAGCCGTCCTCGTTCATATAGCCAACGTCGCCGGGCAGAATCAGCTGGCTGCGCTCGGAGCTGGCGCGCTTGGCGTCATCGAGCTGGTAAGTAAAATCGGCCAGGCCAAAGGTGCGGGCCCCCACGTCGCCAATCTCGCCGGGCGGCAGTTCATTGCCCTCCGCGTCAAGGATTTTCACCGTCGATTCCGGGAAGGCGCGCCCCACCGTTCCTGGATAGCGCATCCAGTCCTCGCTGGTGCAGAAGGTGACGCTGCCGGTTTCGGTCGAGCCGTAATATTCATTGATGACCGGCCCCCACCACTCGATCATCTGCCGCTTGATGGGCGGCGACACCGGCGCGGCGGCATGCACGATGAAGCGCAGCGACGACAGGTCGTATTTGTTCTTCACCTCGTCCGGCAGGCGCAGCAGCCGGTTGAACATGATCGGCACCATGTGGATGTGGGTGATCCGGTGCTGCTCGATCAGTTGCAGCAGTTCCTCGCTGTCATAGCGCGGCTGCAGCACGACGTTGGCGCCCAGACGGGCGAGGATCGAGCCGTAAGCATTCGGAGCCGAGTGATACATCGGCCCGGTGACCACGGTCACGAGACTGTTCAGGTCGGTCTCGCCATAGAAGCCGAAGGCGCGCGACAGCACCACTTGGGTCATCATCGCCTGGTCGGCGCTCGGCTGCGCCCGGCGCACGCCCTTGGGGTTGCCGGTGGTGCCCGAGGTATAGATCATCGAGCCTGGCGCATCCTGCGGCGGGTCGGCCAGCGGCGCGTGGCTTTCCAGCCAGGACGACCAGTTGGTCATGCCGTCGGGAATGCGGCCCTGTTCTTCGGAAACGCCATAGGCGGCGCGAATTTCCGGTGGCGTCTCGACCACGAACACCGGCACGCCCTGTGGGAACGCGCCGCGCACGCCCGCCACCAGATCGGCGTGAATGACGATGGCCCGGGCCTCGCTGTTCTCGAACAGGTAGCGGGCCTCGCTTTCCGTGTAGTGCCAATTGACCGGCACCGAATAGGCCCCGACCATGCCGGCGCCAAAGCTGGCCTCGTAGAACGCGAAATCATTGCGCAGATAGACCGCGACCGTATCGCCGCGACCGACGCCCAGTTCACGGAAGCCGGTCGCCGCCCGCGCCGCCCGCTCCATGAGCGCTTCGGTCGTGATGCGGCGATCGCCGCTGATAATCTGACCCATCGTGTTCCTCCCGTGGCGCACGGCGGGGGTTGCCGCCGTCGTCGCCCTGCTGCCGGCGCCGCCCGACCATCCTGTGTGGAGCCGACGCGGCAGGCCTTTAACTTTAGCCTTTAGTTCATGACAGGGGACAGCAAAGCGATGATCAGATCAACTGGCAACAGACACAGCCATGCGCGGGCCTGGGGATAGCCCTTCGCGGGAAGCGGGCGTCCCGCGCGCATCTGCAACGGGCAGGCGCGCCACCCGGGCCGCCATCCGATCATCGGGACTGAACGCGCGCCCTGGCGGGGCGCGCCTCCCTGGCGGGGCCTGCCTCCCTGGCGGGGCCTGCCTCCCTGGCGGGGCCTGGAGCGGAGCGCTCCGCGCAAGTCGCGACGCCGATCCGCGCGCCCCGAAAAGGCAGGAGGCCGCCCGTGGAAACGGGCGGCCCATGTTCAACCGGCGCCGGCAAGCTGCTCAACGGCCGACGAGATCGTCCTGCAGCGCCCAGCTTTCGCCGTTGAACGTCTGCAACCGCAAGGAGCGGAAGGCATTGACGTCATCAGGCGTCGTCTTGACCGCGACGCCAGGCAACAGCATCGGCAGCGATGGTTCATCAATGCTGGTCGCCATCTTCATGATGTTCTCACGGGTCAGATTGTTCCCCGCCCGCTCAAGCATGCGATGCAACTGCACGGCAGAAATATAGCCGATGATGGCGCTGCCTTCGATGATGCGTTCGCGCAGGCCCACCTCTTCCATGAAGGCGATGAATTCCTTCATATCGGGGGACTTGTCCCACAGGGGGTCATGCGGGGTCTTGTAGGCGATCGCGGTGATCAGGCCCTTCGACTTGTCGAGCCCCGCATGGCGCAGCACGCCGCCAATCGACGCGGACACCGAAACGATGACATGCATCGGCTTCCAGTCCAGCTCATACACCTTGCGAATGGTCTGCGCGCCGAACTTCGGCGTGGTGATGGTGAACAGCGTATCGGCGCCCGACGCCTTCAGCTTGACGATCTGCGAGTCGACCGTGGCGTCGGCGATCTCATAGCTGGCCTCGGCAACGACCATGTCCTTGAGCCGGTCGCCCAGCCCGTCCCGGAAGCCGGCGAGATAGTCGCGTCCGAAATCGTCATTCTGGTAGAGAATGCCGATCTTCGCATTCGGCTTCGTCTTCATGATATGGTTGGCGAAGATATGCGCTTCCATGTCGTATGACGGGTAGAACGCCATGGTCCATGGAAAATTCTTCAGATCATTCCACTTGCGCGCGCCAGTGGAAATCAGGACCTGCGGCACCTTTTTGCCATTCAGATATTTATGAATGGCGGTATTGCTCGGGGTTCCGACGTTGCCATAGATGAAGAGCACATGCTCGCTTTCGACCAGCTTGCGCGTCTGCTCAACGGTTTTCGGCGGACTGTAATGGTCGTCGAGGGAAATCAGCCTGATCTTGCGGCCGTTGATCCCGCCCTTTTCGTTGACCTTGC
This sequence comes from Camelimonas sp. ID_303_24, assembly GCF_053543495.1. Lineage (NCBI taxonomy): Bacteria > Pseudomonadati > Pseudomonadota > Alphaproteobacteria > Hyphomicrobiales > Chelatococcaceae > Camelimonas > Camelimonas sp. ID_303_24. The sequence continues at coordinate 47,734 of NZ_JBLLJM010000017.1, read as the reverse complement.
GAAAATAGGCCTGCTGCACCATCCCCTGAACGCCATAGGCCGAAGCGGGGCCGCTATAGGGCATGGTCTGGCCAATAATGATTTCCGTATCTGACGCCCCCGGCCCGTATTTCTTTTCCCCCGCGCCGGTCGCTCCAGCCTGACTGGCAACGCCGGCCGCCAGCAGGCCCGCCAACAACACTGACCGTTTCCACATGCCTGAATATCCTCCCTTGTCTGGTTTTTCCGTCTTGCCCGGTTTGCGCGTCTGCGCCGGCAAGGTCCGTCCCGCCGGGCTCCGGTCCTGGGTCTCCCCAACAACCGGCTCCGGCTGCATGGCGCGTTCTTTTGCGCGCTTTTCTGAATGAACAATGGAGCCCGAAATGTAAGCGGTCGCTCCATGCTCAAAGTCCCGGACGCCGCATGGCCAGCATGCTCGCATGATGGTGCGCATGCGATGCATCATGCCCGGCCGTCTGACAGGCGCTGGAGCCGCCCCCGATCATCATGGCCCGGCCAGCGCCCCGGTTTGGGCGAAATCTGATCGGCCAGACGGTTCCGTCTGGCCACAAGACGCTCTAGTGCTGCGCCGAAATGGCGTCGCCGAACAGCACCCAGCCCTCGCCTTCAAAGCGCTGCAGGCGCATGGCTCCGAAGGGGCTGAGATTGTCTGGCGTGGTCTTCACCTTCACCCCAGGCAACAGCAGCGGCAGATCGCTGTCATCCAGGCTGCTGACCTGCTTCATGATATTGGCGCGGGTCAGATTGTCGCCGCAGCGCTGCAGAACGCGCTGCATCAGGGCCGCCGACACGTATCCCAGCGAAGCGGAGCGGTCGGTAATGTATTTTTCCAGACCCGAAGCCTTCATGAAGTCGATGTATTCCTTCATGTCGGGAGAATTGTTCCACGCCGGGTCAAGCGCCGTCTTCAAGGTGGCCGTGGTGATGACGCCCTGGGAAGCTTCGAGCCCGGCGGGCTTCAGCACGCCGCCAATGGACGAGGCGACGGAAACCAGCAGGGTCTTCGGCTTCCACGCCACCTCATGGGCCTTTTTCAGCGCCTGGGCGCCAAATTTCGGCGTCGCCATCAGGAAGAAGACGTCTGCGCCGGAGTTCTTGAGCTTGACGATCTGGGAATCGACGGTGGGGTCAGTAACCTCATAGGTCGCCTCCGCCACCACCATGGACTTGAGCTTGTCGCCCAGCCCTTCCTTGAAACCGCGCACATAGTCGCGTCCGGCGTCATCATTCTGGGACAGGATGGCGATCTTGCCGTTCGGCCATGCCTTCAGCGCGTGGCGCGCGAAGATCATCCCCTCCATGTCGTAGAGCGGATAGAAGGCCATAGTCCAGGGGAAGTTCTTTGGATCATTCCAGCGCGAGGCGCCGGTCAGAATCAGGATCTGCGGCACCTTCTTGCTGTTGAGATATTTGTGCACCGCAATGTTGGGGGCCGTGCCGATCGCGGCGAACATGGCGAGCACCCCCTCCTGCTCCACCAGCTTGCGCGTCTGCTCGACGGTTTTCGGCGGGCTGTAGGCGTCGTCAAGCGAAATGAAGTTGATCTTGCGGCCATTGACGCCGCCCTGCTGGTTCGTCCTGTCGAAATAGGCGCGCTGGACCATGCCTTCCACGCTGTAGGCGGAGGCCGGCCCGCTCCACGGCAGGGTCTGCCCGATCTTGATTTCGGTGTCGGTGGCGCCCTGGTCGTAGTGTTTTTCCGATTGCTTCTGAGGGTGCTTTTCAGCGGCGAGCAGCGGCGATGCTGTCATGGCGACGGCGGCCAGCGCCGCGAGCAGGGCTATGCGCTTCATCCCGTTCCTTCCCTTTCATGCAGTCAGGCGTTTGTTGCAACTCCGGTCGTCAGGAGGATCATGTCGCGCCAGCCGGACGCACCCAAAAACGACAGGGCCAGGCTTGCGCGGCCTGGCCCTGTCTGTTTGCTCAGTGCTTCTTCTGCGCCGAGATCGGCTCGCCGAACAATTCGAACCCTTCGCCCTTGAAACGCTGCAGCATGAGCGTGTTGAAGGCGGAGAAGTTCTCCGGCGTCGTGTGGATGGTGACGCCAGGAAGCAGAATCGGCAGATCCTTCATGTTCAGGTTGGTCGCCTGCTTCATCAGGTTCTCGCGGGTGAGATCATCGCCCGCGGCTTCCAGCATCCGGTGCATGAGCGTGGCTGACAGATAGCCAAGCGCGGCGCTGGAATCCGTGAACATGTTCTCCATGCCGATGCTCTTCATGAAATCGGCGTAGGCCTTCATGTCCGGGCTGTCCTTCCACTTCGGATCGCCAGGCGTCTTCAGGGCGGTGGCGGTGATAACGCCCTGCGAGGCTTCGAAACCGGCGGGCTTCAGCACCGAACCGATGGAGGCGGCCACGCTCACCACGAAGGTCTGCGCCTTCCAGTCCAGCTCGTGCTTCTTGCGGATCGCCTGGGCGCCGAATTTCGGCGTCGCCATGAGATAGAAGACGTTGGCGCCAGAATTCTTCAGCTTGACCATCTGGGAGTCGACGGTGGCGTCGGTCACTTCGTAGGTCGCCTCGGCTACCACCATGGACTTGGCCTTGTCGCCGAGCCCCTCCTTGAAGCCGCGCACATAATCGCGTCCGGCGTCGTCATTCTGTGACAGAATGGCGATTTTGGCGTTCGGGATATTCTGGACGATGTAGCGACCATAGATCGCCCCCTCCACGTCGTAGAGCGGGAAGAAGGAGGTCGTCCACGGGAAGTTCTTCGGATCGTTCCACTTGGCGGCGCCAGTCGAGATCAGGATCTGCGGAACTTTCTTGCTGTTGAGATATTTATGCGTGGCCGTATTTCCAGGCGTACCGACCGTCCCGTAAATCGCCAGCACATTCTCGTTTTCAACCAGCTTGCGCGTCTGTTCAACCGTCTTCGGCGGGCTGTAGGCGTCGTCGAGCGAGATCAGGTTGACCTTGCGCCCATTGATGCCGCCCTTCTCGTTCAGCTTTTTGAAGTAGGCGGCTTCGACCGTGCCCTGGATGCCGTAGGCCGAGGCCGGACCGCTGTAGGGCATGGTCTGGCCAAGCCTGATTTCGGTGTCCGATACGCCGGGGCCGTATTTTTTCTCGGCGGCCACTGCGGCCGTCGCGGCCATGGCGACGCCTGCGATGCCCGCGAGCAGAAACGCGCGTCGTGCGATCATTGTTTCCATCCCTGAAAGTTGCCACGGCTTTTTGTGAACCGGAGATCCGCCGCCCCCGAAACCTGCTGTCGCGCCGCCTGCAACAGCAATCCAGCGAGGCTAAACACAAATTTTCAAAACTTCCAGCGCAGTTCTTCACGATCCGCGCCATGACCGGCCAATGGCTTGACGACAGCGGGCGCCTGTTCAAAAACAGCAGCAATCGCGATGCGCCTTGCGGCCCGCCGCGCAAAAACCAGGACAACGCGCGACGCGCGCAGGGAGAGACGCCAGATGAATGAACTCGACTTCACCGGAAAGAACGTGCTCGTGGTTGGCGGCTCCAGCGGCATCGGCAATGGCATCGCCCAGGCTTTCCGCGAAAAGGGCGCCAATGTCTTTGTCTGGGGCACGCGCGCCAGCGCTGCTGACTACAAAGCAGACGAAGGCTGCGATCTCACCGGGCTGCACTATTCCCAGGTCGACGTCGCCGATTTCGACGCCGTGGAAGCCCACAAGCCGCCATTTGAAACCCTCGACGTGCTGATCCAGTCGCAGGGCTACGTCATCTACCGGCGGGGCGAGTTCAAAATGGACGGCTTCCAGAAGGTGATGGACATCAACCTGAACAGCCTGATGGCCGTCAACATCAAATTCCACGACATGCTCTCGGCCAGTCGCGGATCGCTGATCATGATCAGCTCCACCGCCGCTTTCCATTCCACCAAGGGCAACCCGGCCTACAACGCCTCCAAGGCCGGCGCCGTCGGTCTGGTGCGCACCCTGGGCGAGGCCTGGGCGCCGGACGGCATCCGGGTGAACGGCATCGCGCCCGGCCTGGTCGACACCAAGCTGACCAAGGTGACCACAAACAACCCGGACCGGCTGGCCGCCTCCCTGCGCGGCATTCCCATGGGCCGTCTGGGCCTGCCTGCGGACATGGCCGGCGTCGCGCTGTTTCTCGCCTCGCCGCTCGCCGCTTATGTCTGCGGCCAGTCGATTCCGGTCGACGGCGGCCTGATCCTGCACTGACGCAACGGCGCCGGGCGGGCGGCGCCGCCGCCCGACCCGCTCAACGGCATTGTTATTGGGCCTCGCCTGTCCACCCCCGGACCGAGGCGGCGACCAGGCCTGCATTCGACAGGGCCGCGCCAGGCCGGGCTGGCGTAACCATCAGCGCCACCGCCGTGTCGATGATATCGTCAATGGCGAGACGGCTGGCCCACCACGTCGCGCCTTCCAGGATGTCTGCCGGCGCGTCAGGCCTGGCGGCCAGTTCGCGCACCGCGTCCCGCTCGGCGAGGGCCGCAACGATATGCGCCTGGGAAATGGTGAAGCGCTGCAACAGCACCGTCTCCGGAAACCCCGGAAGCAGGCGCCGCAGATGCGCGTAACAGCGGCGCGTTCCGGCGCTCCAGCGTCCCTCCAGCGGATTGTTGGCCAGATGGCGCTGGTTCAGCCGCACGCCGGCGAGGAACCGGGCGTAACCTTCAAGCCGCTCATCCGCGTCGTCCAGCATGCTGTCAACGAGGATGGCCGTGATGGCGCGCAGATCGGGCGCCGCGACGCCCGCCTCAAGCCCATCAAGCGCCTTGCGGCGGTATTCGTCGATGGCCCGCGCGCCCTCCATCACCAGTTCCTTCACCAGGGCGTCCTTGGATCCGAAATAATAGTGAATGGAGCCATTATTGCGGGCGCCCGCTTCAGCCACCACCTCCCGCACAGAGACGCCATTAACTCCGCGCCTTGCAAACAGTTTCCGGGAAGCGCGCCGGATTCGTTCTGAAGTAACATCTGAAGACATGGCAATATTCCCTGAATAATTATCAGAAGTTGACGCGGAAATTAATTTATACAACTCGGATCGCCTACAGGTTGAATTTAGGTTTAATTTGATGCGCCGGTCAATAGGCTACAGCTCATCCAGATGACAAAACGCCGGAACTGGGCCATGGCTCGTAAAGCGCACGTCCGACCTGGCGGCGACACGCGCCGTTCACCTTGTCCGGTAAGGCTCCGTCAATATTTCGCAGACATAGAAAATCCATGGTCCGCACAGCATCCCGCCTCCGGTCTGCCGCGGCGCTTCCGCGCGCGTTTGGCAAGGCCCTCGCCAGCAAGTTCCGCGCCCGCGCAATCGCGGCGGCGCTGGCTTCCGCCGTTCTCGCCTCATGCGCGGCGGAGCAGTCGTCCATGGTCTTCGGCGAAATGACCGACGCGCGCCCCCACCCGGGGGTGGCGAAGGCGCTCAAATTGCCGGTTCACGGCATCGACGTGTCCCGCTGGCAGGGTGACATCGACTGGCGCGAAGTGCGCCGGGCCGGCGCCACCTTCGCCTTCATCAAGGCGACCGAGGGCGGCGATCATGTGGATCCGCGCTTCCTCGACAACTGGTATGGCGCGCGAGATGCCGGCGTGTGGCGCGGCGCCTATCACTTCGTCTACTGGTGCCGTCCCGCCCGCGAGCAGGTGGAATGGTTCATCCAGCATATCCCGAAGGACCCGGACGCGCTGCCGCCGGTGCTCGACGTGGAGTGGAACGGCCATTCGAAGACCTGTCCGAAGCGGGTCTCGCGCGCCGAGGCTCACCAGATGATGGAGGTGATGCTCAACGCGCTTTACCAGCATACGGGCAAGCGGCCGGTGATCTACACCGACATCCCCTTCTTCCGCGACGTGCTGCAGGAAGGCGGTTTCGAGCAGTATCCTCTGTGGATCCGCAGCACGGCGGCCGAGCCGCACATGCGCTACGATCGCCGCTGGTATTTCTGGCAGTACACCACCACCGGGCGCGTGCCAGGCATCAAGGGCGCCGTGGACCGCAACGCCTTCTTCGGCACCGCTGACATGTGGACAAAGTTCACCAAGGGCGATCTCTGATCCAGCCGGCGGCGGCGACGGACATTCGGGGGCGGCGCGCAGGCGACGCCCCCTTTTCGCATCAGGCCCCATCCGCCCCGTCATCCATCCGCCCTCCCGCCGCTGTCTCACTTGCAGCCCCACTTGCAGCCCCACTTGCAGCCTCGGTTGCCGTCATCGCCCAACAGGGGCTTGCCGATCCACGGCTGGCGCGCTGTATTGTCCGGCGACTGGCCCCTGGCGGCGGAACGCGGTTGCGTATCCAGTGGGGGGCCGGACTTCAGGAGAGGAAACATGGCCATCAGCAATTCGCCGGGCTTCAACTTCGATCTCGGTGAGACCGCGGACCAGATCCGGGCCACCGTGTCTGCCTTCGCCCAGGACAGGATCGCGCCGCGCGCCGAAGAGATTGACCGCACCAACGCGTTTGCCCGCGATCTCTGGCCGCAAATGGGGGAGCTCGGCCTGCTCGGCATGACCGTTGAGGAGGAGTATGGCGGCACGGGCCTCGGCTATCTCGAACACTGCATCGCCATGGAGGAGATCTCGCGCGCCTCGGCCTCCATTGGCCTGAGCTACGGCGCCCACTCAAACCTGTGCGTCAACCAGATCCGCCGCAATGGCACGGACGCCCAGAAGCGCAAATATCTGCCCAAGCTGATGTCCGGCGAGCATGTCGGCGCCCTCGCCATGTCGGAAACCGGCGCCGGCTCCGACGTGGTGTCCCTGAAGCTGAAGGCGGAGCGCAAGGGCGACCGCTTCGTTCTCAACGGCACGAAATTCTGGATCACCAACGGCCCCATCGCCGATACGCTGGTCGTCTACGGCCGCACCGATCCGGGCGCCGGCCCGCGCGGCATCACCGCGTTCCTGATCGAGAAGACCATGAAGGGCTTCTCCACCGCCCAGAAGCTGGACAAGCTCGGCATGCGCGGCTCGGACACCGGCGAACTGATTTTTGAGGATTGCGAGGTCCCCGAGGAGAACGTGCTCGGCCAGGTGGGGCGCGGCGTCGAGGTGCTGATGAGCGGCCTCGACTATGAGCGCGCCGTGCTGGCCGCCGGCCCGCTCGGCATCATGCAGGCCTGCATGGACGTGGTGATGCCCTACATCCATGAGCGCAAGCAGTTCGGCCAGCCCATCGGCGCTTTCCAGCTCATCCAGGGCAAGGTGGCGGACATGTATGTGGCGCTGAGTTCCTGCCGCGCCTATGTCTACGCCGTCGCCCGCGCCTGCGACCGGGGCGAAACCACCCGCGAGGACGCCGCCGGCGCCATTCTGCTGGCAGCCGAAAAAGCCACGCAGATGTCGCTGGACGCCATCCAGCTGCTCGGCGGCAACGGCTATATCAACGACTACCCGACCGGCCGCCTGCTGCGCGACGCCAAGCTGTACGAGATCGGCGCCGGCACCAGCGAAATCCGCCGCATGCTGATCGGCCGCGAGCTGTTCAACAAGGCGGGCTGATCCCGCTTCGCGCCCACAAGCTGCAACCGACAGCCCGGCCGGGTTTCCCCCGCCGGGCTGTTATCGTTTCAGGCCCACATCAGCACGCCGTCATGCAACCTGGACACAAAAATCCGGAACAAACTCCACTGCCATTGGTTGACCTAACGTAATACCAATTGCAGGAGAAATACAATGCACAAGCTTGCAGGATCTGTTGCCGCTATTCTGATGGTTTCAGGCACACTTTCTGGAGCTGCTCTTGCCCAAACAGCACCAACGCCAACAACGAAACCGATTTTTCTGACCATTGAAGAAGGCCCGGCTGTTTACAGCAGCCTGAAAGGCCTCAACGTCAAGAACGCCGGCGATGAAACCGTGGGTGAGATTGCCGATGTCGTGATCGACGGCCACAACGTCAACGCCTACATCCTCTCGGTGGGTGGCTTTCTGGGCGCTGGCACGCACTATGTCGCGGTCGCGCCAACCGCGCTGGCGGTGACGTGGAACGATAGCGACAGGAAATGGAACGCCCGCATGAACGCGACAAAGGAGCAGCTGAAGGCGGCGCCGCAATTCAAATATGAAGGCCGTTTCGCCAAATAGGTCCTGAGGATTTCGGGGAAGAGCACGCATTTTGGCCGTGAGGAGAGTGCGTCAGGCCAGAGAGCCAAAGCCGCCTCCGGAGAACCAGCTCCACCGGAAGCGGCTTGCCTCCCGCAAAAACGCCCATACGCGAGGAGCCGCCGGCGCAACCACAGGTTGGCCGGCGGCGGCGATGGACGACATCATGAATCTCATCAACAGATAGTCCCTGACCAGATATGCATGGCGTCCTGCCATCGCAGCGATGGCGCAGGCGCTGATGTCGTCACTGGCGTTAGTCCGGGGCGTCGTGCGCGGCGCTGGACAGGGCCCGAGCGCCGGATCGCGCGCTGGCTAGCAGATTGGCCGGCCGGCGGGCGGTGCAGTCGGCGGCGCGGCGGGCGCTGTGGGCGGCGACGGCGCAGGGGCGTCAAAGGCGTCCTCGCCCCCCCAGGACACCCGGGTGGGGCGCGCGCCATGCGCCAACACCCGCAGGGCGCCATCATCCGGACCAAAGCGCTAACTCATTCTTTTCACGCCGCCACGGCGCCCAGACATAACCAGTGCTCTCGCAGGACGAGGCCGCCTCAAGAACAGGTTTGCGGCCGGGCCAGAGCACTCTCCCGCAGACTGCGGCGCCGGATCGACCAGAGTTCGCTCAAAACAAAGGACGTACGGGAGCCTTTTCCGATCAGAATGGGTCGAAAAGGCTCCCGTGCGCCCTGCCTCCGCCGGCGCCGGAACTGGCCCGCCCCTGAGGTTGTGATCAGGCGCGCGGGCGTCGCCTGGCCGGTTCACGCCATCCTGCAACGCCCTGTTACCCTTGCGCGTCATGACGACATGTTTCCGTCACATGGTCGGTTTTTATCTGCAATCTCCGCACCCTGGCTCTCCCGTCTTCTCTCCGGCTTTCTTCGGCCCGCGCCTTGCCAAACGGCGGTTGGCGGATGCAACATCCGCGCGATCGTTCGCCGTGGCGTCCGCGCCAGCTGGCGCAAGCGCCACGGCGACGCCATGCACCACAAGTTCCGGATCAGATCGTGACCCAGCAAGTTCCCCCATCCGCCACAGGCAAGCCCGAACAAAACTTTGGCACCGCCGGCATCGAAGCCATGGAGCGCCCCGGACTGGTGACGCGTTTGCTGATGGGCATTGTGGAGCGGGTCGAGCGCCTCAATCTGCGTCATTCAAAGGTTGGCAATCCGCCAGTGTACGACAAGGCGACCTTCCCCTGGGTCGCGGAGATCGAGCGGGAGTGGCCCCTGATCCGCGCCGAGCTCGACAAGGTGCTGGCGCGCCAGTCCGAACTGCCGAGCTTCCACGAACTGTCGCCGGACGTGAAAACCATCAGCGACGACAGCCGCTGGAAAACCTTCTTCCTCGCCGGTTACGGCCTGAAGTCCGGGCGCAACATCGAACAGTGCCCGGAAACCTGGCGGATCATGCAGAAGATCCCCGGCCTGAAGACGGCGATGTTCTCCATCTTCGAGCCTGGCAAGCACCTGAAGCCGCATCGCGGCCCCTACAACGGCGTGCTGCGCCTGCATCTCGGCCTGATCGTGCCGGAGCCACGCGACAAGCTGGCGATCCGCGTGTCCGACCAGGTCTGCCACTGGGAGGAAGGCAAGGCGCTGGTATTCGATGACGCCTACGAGCATGAGGCGTGGAACCATACGGACAAAACCCGCGTCGTGCTGTTCGTGGATTTCGTCAAGCCGCTCCGCTTCCCGGCGAGCTTCTTCAACTGGCTGTTGCTGAATGTCGCCGTGTTCACGCCATTCATCCGTGAGGGCGCCGGCAATCAGAAAGAGTGGGAAAAGAAGTTTTACGCCCAGGCAGAGGCCATGCGGAACCGCCCCCAGACCTGAGGGCGCCGCAACGCGGGACCACTGGCCAGAACGCCGCCTCCAGCAAGGACAAGCCCCCATGACCACGCCGCCCGAAAGCCGGATCGATAACGGCCAGATCGTCGTGCGCGCCAATGGCGCCGAAATCCCCGCCATCGCCCTCGGCACCTGGCAATCCACCGACGACGCCTGCGCCCGCGCCGTCGAAGAGGCGCTGCGCAGCGGCTACCGTCACATCGACACCGCCACCGCTTATGGCAACGAGGCCCAGGTGGCGGAAGGCATCCGGGCTTCCGGCGTGGCTCGCGACCAGTTTTTCGTCACCACCAAGGTGTGGCGCGAGAACATGGCCCGCGACGCCGTGCTGCGTTCTGCGGCGGACAGCGTACGCCGGCTTGATTCCGGCCCCGTCGATCTGCTGCTGCTGCACTGGCCCAACCCGGACGTCCCGCTGGCCGAATCCCTGGCCGGCCTCGTGGCGGCGAAGCGCGAGGGGCTCACCCGCCACATCGGCGTTTCCAATTTCACCATTCCGCTGATCGAAGAGGCGGTGCGCCTCAGCGAGGAGCCGCTGGTCACCAACCAGGTGGAGTACCATCCCCTGCTCAACCAGGGCCGGCTGATCCGCGCCTGCGCCGCGCACGGCCTGTCGCTCACGGCCTATTCGCCGCTGGGCCGCGGCGCGCTGCTGGCCGATCCGGTGGTCACCGCCATCGCCGAAGCGCACGGCCGCGAGCCGGCGCAGATCGTGTTGCGCTGGCTTGTCCAGCAGCCCGGGGTGATCGCCGCGCCCAAATCGGTGACGCCACAACGCATCCGCAACAATCTCGCCGTATTCGACTTCGAACTGGGCGACATTGAAATGGCCCGCATCAGCAATCTGGCCCGCCCCGATGGCCGGCTGATCAATCCCGCCTTCGCGCCACAGTGGGACTGAGCCTGGGGGGAGCCCGGGATGTTAACCCCCTGATGCTTCACTGAAGCCTGTCGCGCCGGCCATATGCCGGCGCGACATACGGGAGGCTTTCGGGGAGCGGCATGTTTTTTCCCATTTCCAAGATTCTCTGGTTCTTCGCCACGCCCTCCAACCTGCTGATTACCCTCAGCGCCATCGGCGTGGCGCTGCTGTTGCTGGGTTGGCGGCGCACCGGGCTGGCCGTGAGCCTCGTGGCGGTGACGGGCCTGTTGATTTTCTCGGCCAGCCCGGTCCCGCGCCTGCTGATGCGCGCCCTCGAAAATCACTATCCGCCTGTCGCCATGGACGATCCGGGACGGGTGGACGGCATCATCGTGCTGGGCGGCTCGGCCCATTTGCGCCGGGGGCAGATCAAGCTCAACGACGCCGCGGCGCGCCTGACGACCGCCGTTACCCTCGCCCGGCGCTACCCCAATGCGCGGGTGGTGTTTTCCGGCGGCGACGGACGGCTGATCCGGCTTGATCGCGGCGCGGGAGAAGTGGACGCCGTCCGCCTGCTGCTGTCGCAGATGGGGCTGGAGGGCGACAGGGTGATTTTTGAGGAGCGCTCCCGCAACACAAGGGAGAACGCCTCCTTCACCCGTGAACTGGTGGCGCCGGCGCGTGGCGAACGCTGGCTGCTGGTCACCTCGGCGTTTCACATGCCGCGCTCCGCCGGCGTGTTCCAGCATGAGGGTTTTTACGTCACGCCCTACCCGGTCGACTATTACACGCGCGATGAAGCCGCCGATTTTCTGCCGTTTCACAGCTTTTCCAGCGGGTTGCGGCTGGCCGATCTCGCCGTGCGGGAATGGATTGGCCTGACCGTCTACTGGCTGGCCGGCTATACCTCGACCCTGCTGCCGGATACCGGCGCCGCATCCGGCAAGACGCCCTGACAGGCACGACCTCCCGACAAAGCGGCGCAGATACAATCAGACGAAGTCAAAGACCAGCGTCAGGATTGAAAACAGCGGACAGCCTTGCAGGAATCGCAAACAGCCCTGAATGGGAATTTACACGCCGCCATGATGGCGCAACCTGCATCTTCTACGGGAGAAATATCATGGAAATTTTTATTATTGATTACGACACCAATAATGATGACGACTGGCGCCACGAATATGCGCTCATCATGAGCAGCATGAGCTGAATACACTGACGCGCGCGTCGATCTTCCCATGACCGGCGCGCGATTTTCCTGCCCATAAAACCAGACAACAACAATTTATTTTGTGATCATGTGCCCCTGACACATCATGCAAGGGGCAGCGGCGGCTGGCATCGGCATGGGACCGTCAGCATGATCCACATCACCTGTCAGGAGCTATATGAGGACGCCGGTTTCGACCGGCAGGCGCGCGACGAACTGTTCGCCATCCAGTCCACGCTCATGTAGGCGTCGCAGTTGGTGGCTCGCAGTCGCCGGGCGGCAAGCCCTGAGCGGTCGTCATGACCCCCGGGTTTGCCCCTGAGCCAGGTTCATATCGTGAATGCGACCTGATTCAGATCGCCAGAATACGGATGCGCCGCGACCTGCGAAGCTGCAACCAATGCCGCCCGCCTCCCCGCGGAACGGCCCTCGCGCCGTACGGTCTTGCCCGGGGCCGCATGCGCCTGGCCCGGCCCGGCGCCCCACCCCGCAAGCTGGAAACGGGCTGTCAGATTTCCCAGACGTCGAAGTTCGGCCCGCGCCCGACCTTGTAAAGCCCTCTGAAGGTATCGGGGTCGGCGGGCGTTCCCTTGCGGTAAATGATGACGCTGCCGTCGTGCGCCAGCTTGACGAGCGCAAGGCGCAGCGGCTGCATCAGCGGCCCCCAGCCTTCCGGCTTCTCGCCGCCGACCGCCCGCGCGATCACCGCCGGATCCACCAGGCCCTCTCCGGCCGCGCGCAGCAGCGCCCGCGCCGCCTCTTCAAGGCCCAGATGCACGCCAACGCCCCGCCGGCGCTGAACGGGCTTTTCTGGCGCACCGCCAGCGGCGGCGTCATGGGGAGCGGCTTTGGGATCAGATTGCTTGGCCATGCAGGATCGATGCGCCCATCGGCCGCTGGCGTCAAGACCACGCCTGGCGACACACACAGGGCGGCGCAGCGACGGTCAGCCCGAGCGACGCATCAGGGCGTCTGCGGCTCATCATCATCCTCCAGGATGGAGGTGCGCGCATCCGAGCGGAACTGCCGGATCCACATGGACCACAGCACGAGCCCCGTCGTCCCCAGCAGCGCCAGCGGCCCCATGAACCAGCCGAGATACGCCAGGGCAAAGAAGATCGAGCGTTGGCCCCGGTTGAAATGCCCCCCTGCCGCAATGTTCATGGCGCCGACGCGATGGGCATGGCGCAATCCGGCGGGGCCGGAATCCGGCGGCGGCATGGCGCCGAGCAGGATCGCCGAATAATTGAACAGCCGGTAAGACCAGGCAAATTTGAAGAAGGCGTAGCCAAGGATCGCGGCGAGGCCGATGATCTTGATCTCCCAGGCCAGACGGGTCGGCGCGTTCGTCAATGGCAGGTCGGACACCATCCGCAGCACGTCGTCGGTGGAGCGCAGGAACGCCAGGGCGCCGCCCATGGCGATCAGCGTGGTGGAAGCGAAAAACGAGGCGCCGCTCTGCAGCGTCGCCATGATGCTGGAATCCACCACGCGCTGCTCGCGCGCCAGCGACTGCTCCATCCAGATCATCCGGTACTGGTTCATGCGCAGGTTCAGGCTGCGGTCGGCGCCGCGCCAGCGCTCCACCGCATGGCCATAGAAAATCCATGCCCCCAGAAAAACGCACACGGCCAGCATGTCGAGCCAACTGAACGGCATGCTCATTCGTCCGCTCCGCCTGTCAATCCGCGCAGAACCCTGCGCATGTCCCTGAACGGCATGATGAACTGCTTCGGAAAAGGAAAACACGTCCAATCGGGAATACGCGGCCAAATTTTCCCCAACCGCGCTGGCGCATGACTTCCCCGGCAATCGCCGCTACCGTCTCCTCACCAGCAGCGGCGCGCCGCTGAGAACAGAACACGGGAGAGAAAACAATGCCCCAGACCATCACCACCGGCGTGAAGGCGCTGGTCGATGACGCCAACACGCGCATCCGCACCCTCAGCATTGATGAGGCGAAGGCCATGCATGGCCGCGACGACGTCACCTTCGTCGACCTGCGCGACCCGCGTGAACGCGAGCGCGAAGGCAAGATTCCCGGCGCCTTTTCCTGCACCCGCGGCATGCTGGAGTTCTGGATTGACCCGGACAGCCCTTATTTCAAACCACAGTTCGCCGAGGACAAAACCTTCGTGTTTTTCTGCGCCGGCGGCTGGCGCTCCGCCCTCGCCGCCGACACCGCCCAGAAGATGGGCCTGAAACCCGTTGCTCACATCAATGGCGGCTTCGGCGCCTGGAAGAAGACTGGCGGCGCGGTGGAAAGCTGAGCCAGATCCGGTTGCGCGCCAGGTCAGGACGTCGGTCTTGCCTGGCGCACAAATTGACCAGCGAACGCGCTCAGGCAGACGCCCAATGCCGCTCCAGCGCCGCCGCCACTTCGGCCGGGCGTTCGCTTTCCCACCAGTGGCCACAACCTTCCAGCATCAGCAGATCCGCGCCGGTGCGGCTGGCCAGCGCGGGCGCCAGCGTGGGTGCGTCCAGAAACGGGTCCTGGGCCCCATAGATCAGCAGGCCCGGCGTATTGATCCGGGCGAGATCCGGCGTCCATTCCGCACCGACAGTTTTTGCCGAGCGGTACAGCCTGAGGATGCAGTCCTTCATGCGGCCGTCGATATGGGACGCGGTGATCTGCGCCTGCGCAGCCGTAAGGCCGCGCGTCGCCAGCGACGCCGCCGTCGCTTCCGGCGTCATCATCGCCATCACCTGCTCGCCAACCTCCGGCGTCTGCCACGCCTGGGCCGCATCATGCCAGACGTAATCCGGGTCCAGCGGCGCCCCACCAGCCGCCCATGTGCGGATCAGGTCGCCGCGTAGCGACACCACGCGAAACACCAGCAAGGCGCCCCAGTCGTGCCCGACCAGATCGACAGGCTGGCCAATCGCCTCCAGTTCGCCGATCAGCCAGGCGACATAATCTTCCTTGGCGGCGGCGAAGCCTTCCGGAACCGGCGCATCAAACCCCGGCAGCGAAACCGTTCGCACATCCCTGCGCGCAAGGCGCGATGTCACCTCATCCCAGACCCGGTGCGTGTCGGGCACGCCATGAACGAAAACCGCGACCATTAGACTCCTCCCCCTGCTTCTCTCGCCAGCTCCGGCAAGTTTGGAGTCGAGTATAAAAAACCCGGATCGTAACGCCACCCCCGATCCATCCACAGTTCAGGAAGACTTGCGAGGGCCGTCATCACCGTCCTGCGCGCGTCGCTGGCCCTTGCAGAAGGCGCCGCACACCGGCGGCCCGGGCCACCGCGCGAATCCGCCCGCGCCCAAGGGGCAACGAACGCCGGGGAGAACAGATCGCCCTCCGGGCATCGCCCCACAAACGAAAAGGCCCGGCTTGCGCCGGGCCTTTTCAA
Organism: Camelimonas sp. ID_303_24; assembly: GCF_053543495.1. Classification (NCBI taxonomy): domain Bacteria; kingdom Pseudomonadati; phylum Pseudomonadota; class Alphaproteobacteria; order Hyphomicrobiales; family Chelatococcaceae; genus Camelimonas; species Camelimonas sp. ID_303_24. The sequence goes on along the minus strand of NZ_JBLLJM010000017.1, from coordinate 32,404 downwards.
ATTCAGGTTCCGCCAGAAAATCAGGCGAATTCGAGGATCACCGCATCCACGGCCAGGCTGTCGCCTTCCTTGGCGTGGATCTTGGAGATCACGCCGTCGCGCTCGGCGCGCAGCACGTTCTCCATCTTCATGGCCTCAACCATGGCCAGCGGCTCGCCGGCCTTCACGTCCTGACCTTCGGCCACGTTGATGGCCTTGACCAGGCCGGGCATCGGGCACAGCAGGAACTTGGAGGTATCGGCGGCGACCTTCTCCGGCATCAGCGCTGCCAGTTCAGCCTCACGACGGGTGTAAACCCGCGCCTCGGTCAGGGTGCCGGCATGGGCGATCTGCACGCCATTGAGGATCGGGCGGATCTGCGCCACCACCTCAACGTCGTCGATCAGACCCTGCCAGACCGGCTCACCCGGAACCCAGTCGGATTCCACGATGCGCGGCTGCTCTTCGTCGTCGAAGGAAACGATGACCTCGTCTTCCTCGCCGCCGCTGACCAGGATCGGGAACGCCTGCTCGCCCAGCACCGCTGCGCGCTCGCTCTCGAACTCTACGTCGATGACGCGGTCGAGCTGGCCGGTGATGGCCCGGCGACGCTCGTTCTGCAGGTGATCGATATAAGCGGCGACCACGGCCATCAGACGGGCGGTCTCACCTTCCGGCGCAGGATTGCTGAAACCTTCCGGGAATTCCTCGGCGATGAAGCCGGTGGACAGCTCGCCCGACTGCCAGCGCGGATGCTGCATCAGCGTCGACAGGAACGGGATGTTGTGGCGGATGCCGTCGATGGCGAACGCGTCCAGCGCCTGGGCCTGGGCCTCGATGGCCTTCAGACGGGTCGGCGCGTGCGTCACCAGCTTGGCGATCATCGGATCGTAATAGATCGAGATCTCGCCGCCCTCGTAGACGCCCGTGTCGTTACGCACGATGACGCCCGACTCGTTCTCACCCTCTTCCGGCGGACGGTAGGTCACCAGACGGCCGGTCGACGGCAGGAAGTTACGGGTGGGATCCTCGGCGTAGATGCGGCTTTCCACCGCCCAGCCATCCAGCTTCACGTCGTTCTGCGTGATGGCCAGCTTCTCGCCATAAGCGACGCGGATCATCTGCTCGACGAGGTCGATGCCGGTGATCATCTCGGTGACCGGATGCTCGACCTGCAGGCGGGTGTTCATCTCGAGGAAGAAGAACGAACGGTCCTGACCAGCGACGAACTCGACGGTGCCAGCGCTGTCGTAGTTCACGGCCTTGGCCAGAGCCACGGCCTGCTCGCCCATCTTGCGACGGGTTGCCTCGTCCAGCAGCGGCGACGGCGCTTCCTCGATCACCTTCTGGTTGCGGCGCTGGATCGAGCATTCACGCTCGCCCAGATAGATCACGTTGCCGTGCTTGTCGCCGAGAACCTGGATCTCGATGTGACGCGGATTGACAATGAACTTCTCGACGAACACGCGGTCGTCGCCGAAGGACGACGCGGCCTCGGAGCGGGCGCGGTCGAAGCCTTCCTTCACCTCGTCGAGGCTGTAGGCAATGCGCATGCCCTTGCCGCCGCCGCCGGCGGAGGCCTTGATCATGACCGGGAAGCCGATTTCCTCGGCGATCTTGCCGGCCTGATCGGCGGTTTCGATCACGCCGAGATAGCCCGGCACGGTCGACACATTGGCGGCGTTGGCGAACTTCTTCGATTCGATCTTGTCGCCCATGGCCTCGATGGCCTTGGGGTTGGGACCGATGAAGACGATGCCGGCTGCGGCCAGCGCATCGGCGAAGGCGGCGCGCTCGGACAGGAAGCCGTAGCCAGGGTGCACGGCTTCCGCGCCCGTCGCCTTGCAGGCGTCGATGATCTTGTCGATCAGGAGGTACGACTGGGCGGCGGCCGGCGGGCCGATGTGAACCGCTTCGTCAGCCATCTCGACGTGGAGCGCATCACGGTCGGCGTCCGAATAGACGGCGACAGTCTTGATGCCCATCCGGCGCGCCGTCTTGATGACGCGACAGGCGATTTCTCCACGGTTGGCGATGAGGATCTTGCTGAACATGCCCCGCCCGTTTCCATTCCAAAAAAGCTAGAGCATTTTCGGGAAAAGTGGACCCCACTTTTCGTGAAGAAAATGCGTCAAACCAGAGAGATAGGGCGCCATCCGCGAACCATGTTCGCAGAAGCGCCCCGGAGCCACAGCGCGTCCGCCAGGGGCGGAGCTTGTCCGCAGCGCGCCAATTGCCGGCGATTCGGCCCGCCCCATTGCAGGAACCGGGCCAGATCGCGTTGTTCAGCGGGCGCGCGAGGCGCCCGGCTTTCTGCTTACTTCAGCAGGTGGGCGATCGCAGCGCGCTCGCCTTCCAGCTCGTCAAGCGTGAGCTTGATGCGCCCCTTCGAGAAGTCGTCGAACGACAGACCCTCGACGCGCTTGTAGTGACCGCCCTCGCAAATCACTGGCACGCCGAACATCACGCCTTCCGGAATGCCGTAGCTGCCGTCGGACGGAATGCCCATGGAGACCCACCTGCCGTTGCTGCCCAGCACCCAGTCGCGCACGTGGTCGATGGCGGCGTTGGCGGCCGAAGCCGCCGAGGACAGGCCGCGCGCCTCGATGATGGCGGCGCCGCGCTTGCCGACCTGCGGAATGAAGGTCTCGCGGTTCCACGTCTCATCATTGATGAGGGCGGCGATCTTCTTTCCGCCGACGGTGGTGTCGCGGTAGTCGGGATACATGGTCGGCGAGTGGTTGCCCCACACGGCCAGCTTCTCGATGTCGGCGACGGGCACATTGGCCTTGGAAGCCAGCATCGACAGGGCGCGGTTGTGGTCCAGACGCAGCATGGCGCTGAAGGCTTCCGCCGGCAGGTCCGGGGCCGACTTCATGGCGATGTAGGCGTTGGTATTGGCCGGGTTGCCGACGACCAGCACCTTGACCGAACGCTTCGCCACATCGTTGAGGGCGCGGCCCTGAACGGTGAAGATCTCGGCGTTGGCGCTCAGCAGGTCGGCGCGCTCCATGCCCGGGCCGCGCGGACGCGCGCCAACCAGGATGGCCACGTCAGCGTCCTTGAAGGCCACTTTCGGGTCGTCGGTGACGGTGAAGCCGGCGAGCAGCGGGAACGCGCAGTCTTCCAGTTCCATCACCACGCCGCGCACGGCGTTCTGGGCCTGCGGCAGGTCGAGCAGCGACAGGTGGACCGGCTGGTCCTTGCCGAGGAGATCGCCGTTGGCGATGCGGAACAGCAAAGCGTAGCCAATCTGGCCAGCGGCGCCGGTCACGGCGACGCGCATGGGAGTCTTGCTCATGTTAGCTCCTTGAGTGTGGCGCCCGGTCCAGGGCTCTGGTCCGGACCGGACGCTGATCGGCTCAACGGGTCAGTACGACAACAGCCTTACAGCGGGATATTGTCGTGCTTCTTCCACGGCTGCTCCGCCTTCTTGGTGCGCAGCATGGCGAGCGCCCGCGACACCCGGCGACGGGTGGAGTGCGGCATGATCACCTCGTCGATGTAACCGCGCTCGGCGGCGACGAACGGCGAGAGGAAGCGCTCTTCGTATTCCTGGGTGCGGGCGGCGGTCTTCTCGACGTCGCCGATATCCTGGCGGAAGATGATCTCCACCGCGCCCTTGGCGCCCATCACCGCGATCTGCGCCGTTGGCCAGGCGTAGTTCACGTCAGCGCCGATGTGCTTGGAGGCCATCACGTCATAGGCGCCGCCGAAAGCCTTGCGGGTGATGATGGTGACCAGCGGCACCGTCGCCTGGCTGTAGGCGAACAGCAGCTTGGCGCCGTGCTTGATGAGGCCGCCGTACTCCTGCGCCGTGCCAGGCAGGAAGCCAGGAACGTCGACAAAAGTGACGATCGGAATGTCGAAGCTGTCGCAGAAGCGCACGAAACGCGCGCCCTTGCGCGAGGCGTCGCTGTCGAGCACGCCGGCCAGAACCATCGGCTGGTTGGCGACGATGCCGACCGTACGGCCTTCAACGCGAGCAAAGCCGGTGATGATGTTTTTGGCGTAGGCTTCCTGGATCTCGAAGAAATCGCCCTCGTCCACGACCTTCTGGATCAGCTCCTTCATGTCGTAAGGCTTGTTGGGATTGTCCGGGATCAGGGTGTCGAGCGATGCGTCGAACCGGGTCGGATCGTCGAAGCTCGGCAGTTCCGGCACGCCATCGGTGTTGTTCGACGGCAGGAAGTCGATCAGACGACGCACCTGCAGCATGGCCTCGACGTCATTGTCCCACGAGCCATCGGCCACGGAGGACTTCGACGTGTGCACCTTGGCGCCGCCCAGCTCTTCCGAGGTGACGGTCTCGTTGGTGACGGTCTTCACCACGTCAGGGCCGGTCACGAACATGTAGGACGTGTCGCGGACCATGAAGATGAAGTCGGTCATGGCCGGCGAGTAGACGTCGCCGCCAGCGCAAGGACCCATGATGACGGAGATCTGCGGGATCACGCCCGAGGCCATCACGTTGCGCTTGAACACCTCGCCGTAGCCGCCAAGGGCCGCGACGCCTTCCTGGATGCGGGCGCCGCCGGCATCGAACAGGCCAATGATCGGCGCGCGCATTTTCAGCGCCATGTCCTGGATCTTGACCATCTTGGCGGCGTGCGTCTCGGAGAGCGAGCCGCCAAACACGGTGAAGTCCTTGGCGAACACGAAGACGGTGCGGCCGTTGACCGTGCCCCAGCCGGTGACGACGCCATCGCCGGGAATCTTGGTCTGATCCTGCATGCCGAAGTCGACGCAGCGGTGCTGCACGAACATGTCGAATTCTTCGAAGGAACCGCTGTCCAGGAGAAGTTCGATGCGCTCACGCGCGGTCAGCTTGCCGCGTCCATGTTGCGCCTCGATGCGCTTTTGACCGCCGCCGAGCTTTGCTGCGGCGCGACGCTCCTCCAGCGCCTCGAGAATATTCTTCATCTGGTCCCCCGCGATCGGATTGCCGAAAACTGGCGTGCTCCCTATCACTCAACTAACGGATTAGGAAGCGTCTTCCTCAACAAACGTGCGCAACAGCCAATTCCCTGCGGAATGATGCGCAATACAGCATATTTCACGCAGACAGGCTGGATTTACACGCCTGTGCCGCCGCGGCGAAATCCGCGAAGCGCCGGGACCGGCGGGCTTTCGCCTCCGCGTCCTCGCCCCAGCGGGCAATCTGGTGGTCCTCATCCACATGGGCCGCCGCCCACGCCTCCTCCACGCCGAGTCGCCCGTCGCGCACCGCCAGGGCGATGACCAGCGAGCCAGCGAGCGAGGTCATCACATGAAGGCCGGCAATGGCGAACGGGTCCATTGCAGCGCGCGCCGCCGCCCCGGCTGCCGCCAGCGTCGCCGGGGGTTGCGCCACATGCATGACGCCCTCGGCCAGCATGAAGCGCGCGCCGTGGCGTTCGTCCATCCAGGCCAGCAGCGGATCCCATGCCTGCGTCTGCCGCAACGCCAGGCTCTCCGGCTCCGTCGCCCGGTAGCACAGCAGATCCGTTTCGGCGTAACGGGTGATCTCGGCGAGCACGGGCTCCGGATCCGGCGCAACCGCGTCATGGGCGGCGAAAGCCATGCGGGTCAGGGGCATGTTGGCCGGGTTGATCTCATCGACCTGCGCCCGCCACTCGGCCGCCACCGCGTCCGCCAGCTCCTGTGTCGGCAGGGTCAGCAACCGCTTCCCCGACGTGCGGGCCTGCCGCCCGTCCAGCCGCACCGAGAAGGAGCCGTCCTCCTCCGCCTGCACCGTCACGTCCTTGTAGAACCGGCGCGGCAACGCCGGCTTCATGGCCTGCTGGCTGAGACGGATCGGATCGCCGCCGTCAGGAGCACGAAAACTCATGGCAAACCCCATTCAGTCAATGCGAGAGGAAACGCATCTCATCGCATTGATTTTGCAATAAAACACCATCAGCGGCATGCCGGCCCGAGCACCCGGGCCGCCCGGAGATCGACGTGGGCGGCGCATGCCCCTGAAGGCAAGGCCTGGATGGCCGGATCAAGCCCGGCCAGGTCTTGCCCGGCCAGATCAAGCCCAGCCAGATCAAGCCCAGCCATGACGCGTCCGGCCATGACGCGATGAAGAAGCAGCATGGCCTTCAGACAACCAGGAGGCGGCGCACAAAACATCCGCGCCGCCAACATGTTGCAACGCTTTCATGAATCAGGCCCGCAAGCCAGACGCCCGCCTGTCCGCCATCATTCCTCCGGCGATTCGACAATCGGATCGTAACGCGAGGCGTCGAAGCCCAGCAGGTTCCAGGTCTGCGCCATGTGGGGCGGCAGCGGCGCCGTGACGTCGATCGGCCGGCCGTCGCGCGGATGCGGAATGATGATGCGCCGCGCCAGCAGGTGCAGCTTCTTCTGGATGCCGCCGGGCAGCTCCCAGTTCTCGACGTTGAAATATTTCGGATCGCCAACGATCGGATGCCCCATGTGCGCCGTGTGCACGCGCAACTGGTGGGTGCGTCCGGTCACCGGCTTCAGCGACACCCACGACACTTTCTGCGCCGAGTTCTCCACCAGAGCATAATAGGTCACCGCGTGGCTGGCGCCGTCATCGCCATGCTGGGCCACGCCCATGCGCGATTCGCCGTCGGGATCCTCTTCCTTGGCGATATAGGTTGAAATGCGCCCCTGCTTGACGCGCGGCACGCCGGCCACCAGCGCCCAGTAGATCTTGCGCGTCACGCGGGACCTGAAGCTTTTGCCCAGGGTCGCCGCCGCCAGCCGCGTCTTGGCGATTACCAGGCAGCCGGCCGTGTCCTTGTCGAGACGATGCACCAGACGCGGCTTTTGACCGGCCTTGTCGCGCATGGACTCGAGCATGCCGTCCACATGCCGGTGCGTGCCGGAACCGCCCTGCACCGCCAGGCCCATGGGCTTGTTCAGCACCATCAGGTCCTTGTCCTCATAGAGGATCAGCGAACGCAGATAGGCGGCGTCATCCTCATCCTGACGCGGCGTGCGGCCGGTGGGGCGCGCTTCCGTGAGCTTCAGCGGCGGAATGCGGACGCTTTGCCCGGCCTTCAGGCGATCATTCGGTTTCACCCGCCCGCCATCAACACGCAACTCGCCCTTGCGAACGATGCGCTGGATGTGGGTGAAAGCCAATTGCGGGAACCGCGCCGTCAGAAAGCGGTCGAGGCGCATGTCCGCCTCATCCGGTTCAACGATCAGCGTCTGCACGCCGGTGGCCAAAGCCTCGCTGGTTTCGGCGCGGATACGGGCCTTCTGCCCTGGCGCCGCGATGCTTTTGCCCCCAACCGGCTTGCGGGCGACGGCGGCGCGCTCGCCCGGCTGCCGCTCCTTCAACTGCCGCTCCGGGCCTCCCTGGGACGCGCGCCTGGCGCTGGCCTGGCGACCTTCGACGACAGGCGTCGCTTCGCTGGTCGCATCGTCATTGTCATCGTCATCGTCAAAACCGCCAGCGAAAGCGCCCCCGGCCGCCTCAACCTCGACAGCAGCCCAGTCGATATCGGCGTCGCCGTCATCGACGCCGCCATCCCACATATCGCCCCATTCGGCGTCCGCCGTCTGGATGTCGCGGGACGCTTCCGCCCTGTCTGCCGCCGGGTTCCAGCCGGGGCGGGCATAACCATCGTCCCGACCAGCTCCACGGCCGGCGGTTTTGCGCGCTGGTTTGCCCGATCGGGCGCCGGCAGCTGCGCCGCGCGTCTCTTCCTTGCGCACGAACCTGCCAGCGGCCTTGTCATAAGTGGGTTTGCGCGGACCGGCCGCCTTACCCGCCGGCCTGCCAGTCGCCTTGCCAGCCGCCCTGCCGCCGGCGCCGCGCGCGTCTGCCCGGCCGGCGCCGCCTGCCGGCTTGCCTGCGCTTTTGCCGGCAACGCCACCGGATCCCCGCGACCTGGCGAACCAGTCTTCATCGCCGCCACTTCCGGTGTTCTGCACCTCAGCCGGGGGTTCGCGATACCCCCGGTCGTCGCGATCATCGAAGCGCCTGCCCCGGAAACCCTGCCCGCCTCGGGCCGGACCGCGCGCGCCATCTGGCCGCGCACCAGCCGGGCGCGCCCCGCCTGCGCGGAAACCGCCGGACTTGCTCCCACCCGGTTTGAACCCGCCGGGTTTGCCCCCGCGTCCGCCATTGCGGTTGCCAGTATCGCGGGTCATGCCAGGCTCCTCATCATCACAAGTCCGACCGCCAGACCCGCGACGCCACATATCAAAGACCCGAGAACGTAAGCCGCGGCGGCTGCGAGATCGCCCCGCTGCCACAGCAAAACCGCCTCAAGCGAAAAAGTCGAAAAGGTCGTATAGCCGCCAAGCACGCCGGTCGCCAGAAACAGCCGCAGGTTCTGCGACGCGCCATCGGGACGCAGCGCCATCCAACCCACCAGCAGACCCATGGCCAGGGAGCCGGTGATATTGATGAGCAGCGTGCCCCACGGGAACGTCAGCCCAAACACCCGCGTGGCCGCCACGCCAAAAAGGTGACGGCAAACGCCGCCAATCCCGGCGCCAAAGAAAACCAGTGCAATCGCCTGCATGAAACCAATCGGGCGACGCGTCCTGACCCATTCAGAAATGCGCGGCGCTGCTGTCGCCACGCCAATACACCCAAACGCCGCCAGAAGCGATGGTTTTGGCGCTGGCAGATTTGCCAGCGGGCCCCGCAGCGCAGTTACCGCCCCCGGCAGGCGGCGGCCCGCGCCGCCACCCTTCGCGTTGTCCGGCGGTCTGCGCCCGCTACCTTTGCTTCAACCCGCGGTCTGCGCCCGCTCCTGGGCCAGCGTCACATACCATTCAAAACTGTCCGGATTGGCCATGGCGTCGCGGTTGATCAGGCCTTCCGGCGGGTGACCGAGCAGCAGGCGCTTCACCGGAACTTCCAGTTTCTTGCCGGACAGGGTGTAGGGCACCGCCGGCGTCTCGACGATGGCGTTCGGAACATGCCGCGCCGAGAGCTGCGACCGGATCTGCCCGTTGATCGCCGCCTTCAGGCGCTCATCCAGCACGGCGCCCTGCTTTGGAACCACGAACAGGTAAAGGAACGACTCGCGGCCAAGGAACTCCAGGTCGACCACCATGCTGTCGGCGATCTCCGGGAAGGCGTCGACCACGCGGTAGAACTCGCTGGTGCCCATGCGGATGCCGTGCCGGTTGATGGTGGCGTCCGAGCGGCCATAAATCACCGCGCCGCCGCGCGGCGTGATGCGCAGCCAGTCGCCGTGCCGCCAGACGCCCGGATAGACATCGAAATAGCTGTCCAGATAACGCCTGTCGCCCGGATCGTTCCAGAAATACAACGGCATGGACGGGATGGGCAAAGTGCAGACCAGCTCCCCCACCGCGTCGATCAGCGGCTTGCCGCTTTCATCCCACGCCTCAACCTTGTGGCCCAGCGCCCGGCACTGCATCTCGCCGGCGTAGACCGGCAGCGTCGGCGCGCCGCAGATGAAGGCGCCGGCGAAATCCGTGCCTCCGGAGATCGGCGACAGCCAGATGTCGTCGCGCACGTTCTCATAGATCCAGGCATAGGCCTCCGCTGATAGCGGCGAGCCGGTCGACGACATGGCGCGCAGGCTCGACAGGTCGGCGAACTCCCGCGGCCGCAGGTTGGCCTTGGCGCAATTACCGTAATAGGCCGCGCCGCAGCCGAACACCGTCACCTTCGCCTTCTCGATGAAGCGCCAGAGCACGCCAAGATCGGGATACGCCGGATTGCCGTCGTACAGCGCGATGGCCGAGCCGGCGGCCATGGCGGCGACCTGGGCGTTCCACATGATCCAGCCGGAGCTGGTGTACCATTGCGTCGTGTCCTCCGGCCCCAGATCGCAATGGATCGACTGCATCAGCAGCATTTCGATGGTAATGCCGGCATGGCCGTGCACGATGGGCTTCGGCAGCCCGGTGGTGCCGGACGAATAGACCACCCACAGCGGATGATCCGCCTCCACCGCCACCGGCGGGCAGGAGGCGGTCCGCGCCGCCAGTTCACGCCAGTCATGCGCTTTCGGGAACCGCTGGCGGTCAACGCCGTCGTGCAGACGCGGCAGGATCACAAGCTGCTCCACGCCGGGCAGCGCCTCCACCAGCTCGACGATGCCGTCGGCGCGGTCGAACGGCTTGCCCGCGTAAACATAGCCATCGGCGCAGATCAGCACCTTCGGGTCGATCTGGCGGAAACGGTCGAGCACGGCGCTCTTGCCCATGTCAGACGAGCACAGCGACCACACGGCGCCCAGGCTGGCGACGGCGAGGAACGTGATGATGGTTTCGGGAATGTTGGGCAGCACCGCGACGACGCGGTCGCCCGGGCCCACGCCAAAGCCGCGCAGGGCGGCGGCCATGGCGCCCACCTGATCGCGCAACTCGCCCCAGCTCACCTCGCCCAGTTCGCCGTCTTCGGAGCCGAAGACAATGGCGCGTTTGTCCGGCGCGTCCAGGTGGTGGCGCAGCACATGGTCGGCGTAGTTCAGCCGGGCGCCCTGGAACCATTTGGCCCCTGGCATCTCATGGCTGGAGAGCACCTGGTCATAGGGGCGCTCGCTGCGCACCTCGAAATAATCCCAGACCGCCGCCCAGAAACGCTCAAGATTGTCCACCGACCACTGCCAGAGCGTCGGATAGTCAGGAAACGACTGGCCCTCACGCTGTTCCAGCCAGCGGGTGAAGTGGGTGATGCGGGCCTTTTCGATATCCGCCGGCGTCGGCGTCCACAGCAGCCTGGCCTCCTCCGCCTGTCCGGCGCGCTCCTGTTGCTGGCCCGTCATGTCGCTCCCTCTTTGCTTGTTCACAGTCGCAGCGCCCCAGCGCTTCCCGGCGACCTCATGTGAACGGATATCGCTCTGGCAGCGCCCTGGTCCCGCCATGGCCGCCATGTCACCGCTTGCAACGCACAGTTTAATCGCCGCGTCGCTCGCGCCGCAGCTTCTCCCACCAGTCCAGCCGCTTGCCGATTTCCCGCTCGAAGCCGCGCTGCGATGGTTCATAGAAATGCTGCCGGCCAAGCTTTTCCGGCCAATAGTTCTGGCCGGAAAAAGCGTCCGGCTGGTCGTGGTCGTATTGATAGTCCGCGCCGTAGCCTTCCGCCTTCATCAATTTGGTGGGGGCGTTGAGAATGGTGCGCGGCGGCATCAGCGAACCGCCGGCCTTCGCCACGCGGCGGGCGCCGGCAAGCGCCATGTAGACCGCATTGGATTTGGGCGCCGTCGCCAGGTAGACCACGGCGTTGGCCAGGGCCAGCGCCCCCTCCGGCAACCCAAGGAAATCGTAGGCGTCCTTCGCCGCATTGGCCACCTGCAGCGCCTGCGGATCGGCAAGGCCAATATCCTCCACCGCCATCACCGTCAGCCGGCGGGCGATGAACAGCGGATCCTCCCCCGCGTCGATCATCCGGGCGAAATAATACAGCGCCGCGTCCGGATCAGAGCCACGCACGCATTTGTGCAGGGCCGAGATCAGGTTGTAATGGCCATCCTGCCCCTTGTCGTAAATCGGCGCCCGGCGCTGCACCACCTCGACGAGTTGGGCCGCGTTGAACGTCTCGCCAGGCCGCGCCGCCCGCCAGACCTCTTCTGCCAGGGTGAGCGAGGCGCGGCCATCGCCATCCGCCATGGCGACCAGCGCCGCGCGGGCATCCGCGGTCAGTGGCAGCGGCCTGCCCTCGATCGTCTCGGCCCGCGCCAGCAGGCTTTCGATCGCGGCCTCATCAAGCGCACGGAAGGTCAGCACCCGCGCCCGCGACAGCAGCGCCGCGTTCAGCTCGAAAGACGGGTTCTCCGTCGTGGCGCCGATCAGGGTGATGGTGCCGTCTTCCATCACCGGAAGAAAGGCGTCGAGTTGCGCCCGGTTGAAGCGGTGTATCTCGTCAACAAACAGCAGGGTGCGCTGCCCGGCGGCGCGCCGCACGCGGGCGCCCTCAAAAACCTTCTTGAGATCGGCCACGCCAGAAAAGATCGCCGAAATCTGCTCGAAACGCAGATCGGTGGCTCCGGCCAGCAGGCGCGCCACCGTTGTCTTGCCGGTGCCGGGCGGCCCCCAGAATATCAGCGACCCCAATGAGCCGGATTCCAGCATCCGGGTCAGCGCCCCTTCCGGGCCGACCAGATGATCCTGCCCGGCCACCTCAGCGAGGTGCGTCGGCCGCAGCCGGTCGGCCAGCGGCCGGCCCGTCGCCGGAGCCCGATCGCCGCCCGGACGCTGCTGGCCGGCAGGGGCCGGCTCCATTGAAGAAAACAGATCGCCCATTATCCGGGTCCATTCTGCGCCCGGCGCCCCATTGGCGCCGTGATCGCCCTCTCATGTGCGCTCATGTATATAAGGCGGCGGGGCCTCAGGGCAAAAACACTGGCCGCCTGGCGCACACGAGGCGAAACACGGGCCAGAACCGGCGGCCAACGCCCCTGTTCGGGGGCGATGCATCCGCTAGCGCAAAACACGAGAAACGTCGGACAAATATATGGTTAATTTAAATAAATTAACCATAATTCATGTAACAAATGAAGAGTGAACCTTTGATGGCGACATCACTCACCGGTCAGCGCGGCGCACCGCTGCAAGCGGCCATGCAGGCGACCGGGCTTGTGATCAGACTTGCGATCAGACTTGCGATTCTTGCGATTTTCACGCTGACGGCCCACGGCCTGACCGCAGGCGACGGCGCGTGGGCCAATCAACGCGGCAATGATCTGGTCAAGGCTGATCTGCTGATCGAACCCGGCGCCATCCAGCCAGGCAAACCGTTCACCGTGGCGCTGCGCCTGCGCATGAAGGAGCACTGGCACACCTATTGGCGCAACCCGGGCGATTCCGGCCTGCCCACCGAAGTTCGCTGGTCGCTGCCGCCGGGCTTCCAGGCCGGGCCGATCCAGTGGCCAACGCCAGAGCGCCTGCCTGTCGGCCCGCTGATGAATTTCGGCTACGAAGGCGAAACCTTCCTGCTGACGCAGATCACCCCGCCAGCCGACCTTGCCCCGATCGGCCGGGTGACCATCAAGGCCGACGCCTCATGGCTGGTGTGCGAGAAAGAATGCGTGCCGGGCAGCGCCAGCCTCTCCGCCAGCGCCCCAGCGGCGCCCGCAACCACGACGGTGGCGGCGGATCCCGCATCCGCCAGCGCCTTCGCCGCCGCCCGCAACCAGCAGCCAACGCCCCTCGCAGGCGCCACATTCAACGCCAGTGGCGACGCGTTCACCGTCACTGCGCCGCTGCCAGCCGGCATGTCCGCTGACGGGATCCGTGACGCCGCCTTCTTCCCCGTCAACGAGAGCCTGCTCGAGAACGCAGCTCCGCAAAAGCGCGAGATACAGGACGGCAAGCTGACGCTGACGCTGACGATGCAGCGCAGCGCCACCGCCACCGCCGCCCCGTCACACCTTGCCGGGGTGATCAGCCTCACCGCCGCCTCCGGCGAGACCCGCGGTTTTGAGATCAGCATAGGCGATCCGCCTCCGGCCATCGCCAGTTCATCCACCAGCCAGCCGGCCTTCGCCGCGTCGCCCCGGGCTTCGGCTCCAGTTGCAACCGGCGCCGAAGCGGCCAGCCTCACCCTCTGGATGGCCCTGGTGCTCGCCTTTGCCGGCGGCATGGTCCTCAATCTGATGCCCTGTGTGTTTCCGGTGCTGTCGATCAAGGTGCTGTCGCTGGCCCAGGGCGGCGGCAAGACGCCGCGCGCCATGCGCCTGCACGGCCTGAGCTATGGGGCGGGCGTCCTGGTTTCCTTCGTCGCCCTCGCCGCCATGCTGATCGCGGCGCGGCAGGCCGGCGCCAGCATTGGCTGGGGCTTCCAGCTGCAATCGCCGCCAGTCGTGGCGCTGCTTGCCTATGTGATGTTCGCCATGGGCCTGGGGCTTTCCGGGGCTGTCCAGCTCGGCGCTTCGTGGAGCGGCCTCGGCGATCGGCTCACCCGCCGGGCCAGCTATGGCGGTTCGTTCTTCACCGGCATTCTCGCCGCAGTGGTCGCCAGCCCGTGCACCGGGCCATTCATGGGCGCCGCCATCGGCTTTTCGCTCACCCAGTCCGCAGGCATGGCCATCGCTGTCTTCGTCGCCCTCGGCGCCGGCCTGGCCTTTCCCTTTGTGCTGCTCACCTTCATTCCGGCGCTGATGAAGCGCATGCCGCGCCCTGGCCGCTGGATGGAGATTCTCAAGCAGGCCCTCGCCTTCCCGCTCTACGTCACCGCCGCCTGGCTTATCTGGGTTCTGAGCCAGCAGGTATCGCCCATCGGCCTGTCGCTGGCGCTTGGCGGCCTTGTCGCCGTGGCGCTGGCCATCTGGGCCGCGGGCCTCGCCGCCACGGCGAAACGGGGCGGCGCCTTCGCCGCCCGCGCAATCGTGGCGCTGGCGCTCATCATTGTCGTGGCCTGCATCTGGCGGATTGACGAAACCCGCCACGCCCCCGGCGCCGTGGCCGCGACCAGTGAGGGTGTCGAGCCCTTCACCCAACAGCGGCTCAACGCCCTGCTGGCCGAGCGCAAGCCGGTGTTCGTCAATCTGACGGCGGCCTGGTGCATCACCTGCATGGTCAACGAGCGCACCACCCTGGACACCGCCACCGTGCGCGACGCCCTGAAAGCGCGTGGCGTCACCTATCTGAAGGGCGACTGGACCAACCAGAATCCGGAAATCACCGCCCTGCTGGCCCGCTTCGGCCGCGGCGGCGTTCCGCTGTATCTGCTCTATCGGGGCGATGGCGTCGATGAAACCCCAGTAGTCCTGCCCCAGATCCTCACGCCCGCAACCGTGACGGAGGCCCTGGCGGCGCTGCCGGCGCGCCTCGCCCTCCAGGACGCGAACGTGGCGGCCCCAGGCCGCTGATCCCTGGCGCCCTGATCCCTCGGGGCCCCTGATTTCGGGGAGCGCCCTGATTCCAGGCGCCCCCAGATTCCAGGCCGGGCGGCGTCGCCCGTTTGCCAGATCAGATGCTGCCGCCAACGCCTGCGGTTTGGCTGACGCGCCAACCGGACCTCACGGACATCAGATCGCGAAGGCGCCGACGCATCGGCGACCTGCAAGGCTCACCTCCATGTGATGCCCGCACTTGCAGCAGATGGCTTGCGTCGCTGACGCTCACCGCCTCCAGTGGGTGAAATCCGGGGCGTGACGCGCATTGGGTTTTGCCGGCGACCGGGTTTCCATTCTATCGTCCTGATTCGGGACGTTTTCGTCCAGGCGAGGGCCCGCGTTGCCGATTGAAAACATTGGGCCTGGAACCGCCTGCTCCCAGCGCCGTTTTTATGAATACCCGGCGCCGCGACACCCGCCAGCATTGAATCGCAAAGGAGAATGAGGATGAGCCGCCCCTTTTGTCTCTCGCGCCGCCGTCTGTTTGCGGGTAGCGCCCTTGCTGGCCTGGCCCTGGCCCTCGCTCCCACTCTCCCGACGCTTGCCGCGCCGCCGCCGGTGAAACCTGGCTCCGTGGCGCCGCCCTTTACCCTGACCTCGGCCGGCGGCGGAAAAATTTCCCTCGCGGATTTCAAGGGCAAAACCGTGGTGCTGGAGTGGACCAACCACGAATGCCCATTTGTGAAAAAACACTACGCCAGCGGCAACATGCAGAGTTTGCAGCGGGACGCCGCCAAAGCCGGCGTCATCTGGCTGAGCATCATTTCATCAGCCCCAGGCGAACAGGGCGCCGTTTCGCCCGATGAGGCCAACCGGCTCACCGCCAGCCGCGACGCCGCGCCTGCCCAGGTGCTGTTCGATCCGGATGGCAAGGTTGGTCGCGCCTATGGCGCGCGGGCCACGCCGCATATGTATGTCATCACGCCCGAAGGCAAACTCGCCTATATGGGCGCCATCGACGACAAGCCAGGCACGAACGTCTCCGAGATCGCGGGCGCGCGCAATTACGTGCGCGAGGCCCTGACCGAACTCAGCGGCGGCAAGCCGGTGAGCGCGCCACAAACCCGCGCTTACGGCTGCTCCATCAAATACGCCTCCTGAGGCAAATACGCCCCTGAGGCAACTCTGCGCTCCTGGCGTGGATGCCCGCGCGCTGCGGGCAGCCACGTTCTTCCAATCAGGGGCGTCAGCGTCTTCTCCGATCAAAATGGATCGGAAAACACGCCTCCATCCTCCACTTTGAACAAAGTGGGGCCGACCGGACGATTCCGTCTGACCAAAAGGCGCCCTAGCCGCCCAGGACGGCGGTGAACACCTCCTCGCCGCGCTTGATGGTGATTTCCCAATAGCGGGCGCGACGGGACAGCGCCGCGTCCAGCTCACGGGAGGTTGTAACCTTCTCGCCGTTCACCGCCACAATCACATCGCCTTTCTTCAGGCCCACCTGAGCGGCGCTGGAGCCATCGGCGATGTCGAGGATGACCACGCCGCTACCAGCCACATCCATGGCCAGTTCCTCGGCCACCGCCGGCGACAAATTGGCCGCCGTGGCGCCGCCAAACGGCGTGCGTTGCGAAAGCTTCACCACATCCCGCGCCGGTGTTTCCGGCGCCGGCGCGAGGCGGATTTTCACCGTCTCCTTCCGGGAGCCGCGCTGCACCGTCAGCGTCGCCTCCCCGCCCATCGGCCGGGTCGCGAGCCGGTAGCCGAACGCATCCGGATCATCCACCGCCTGCCCGTCCACCGACAGGATCACGTCGCCGCGCTTCAGCCCCGCATCGGCGGCCGGGCCGCCAGGGCGAAGCTCGGCCACAAGCGCCCCCGTGGGCCGCTCAAGCCCGACACTCTCGGCAATGTCGGCGGTCACCGCCTGCAACCGCCCGCCGAAATAGGGCCGCTTCACCAGCTTGCCGCCGCTTTTCGCCGAATCCACCACGACCCGCGTCATTGCGGCCGGTATGGCGAAGCCAATGCCGA
The DNA here is from genome assembly GCF_053543495.1 of Camelimonas sp. ID_303_24. NCBI lineage: Bacteria > Pseudomonadati > Pseudomonadota > Alphaproteobacteria > Hyphomicrobiales > Chelatococcaceae > Camelimonas > Camelimonas sp. ID_303_24. Next base: position 15,656 of record NZ_JBLLJM010000017.1, on the reverse strand, counting down.
CACTGCCGCCAGAACGGGAATAGATCGCCGAATTGATGCCGACCAGACGGCCCTTCATATCCACAAGGGCGCCGCCGGAATTGCCCGGATTGATGGCGGCGTCGGTCTGGATGAAGAACTGGTAGTCGCCAATGCCAACCTGCGTGCGGGCCAGCGCCGAAACAATGCCCTGGGTGACCGTCTGGCCAACGCCGAACGGATTGCCGATGGCCAGAACCAGATCGCCGACCTCAAGCGCGTCCGAATCGCCCAGCTCCATGGCAGGCAGCTTCACGCCCTTGTCGCGGATACGCAGCACGGCCAGATCGGTGCGCGGATCGCGCAGCACGATATCGCACTCGAATTCGCGCTTGTCAGCGAGCGCGATCTTCACCTCGGTCATGTTTTCAATGACGTGATGATTGGTGACGATGATTCCCGTGGGATCGACAATCACGCCGGAGCCCAGCGACCGCGCCACGCGCTCGCGCGGCACGCCGAAGTCGCCGCCAAAGAAACGGCGGAAGAACGGGTCTTCGAACAGCGGATTCTGCTGCTGACGCTCAACCCGCGCTCCATAGACGTTGACCACCGACGGCGCGACCTTCCTGACGATCGGGCTGAAGGAGAGCTGGATATCACCACGGCTCTGCGGCGCCTCTCGCGTCTGGGCAAAGGCCGTGGACGGCCCGGCCATCATGGCGGCGACGACCGCGGCGGCCGTCAGCGCAGCCGCGCGGGAAACCCCGCGATTGCGCCTTCCAACCCGGGCTGGCCGCATTCCATTGGCGCCAATAACCATCCACATCCTCAATTCTCCCAACGCAAGGCCGGATGCCAGAACTGGCTCCCGCCCCGCCCAAATTCCTCGCGCCAGCCGCAGGCAAGCCAGCCGTCAGCAGTCAGGCTACCTGCCCCCGCCGCATGGCGCTGAAGCGGCAAAACCTCGCCGGCCCCAACCTGGCCGCAGACACGCAGAATCTCCACCCTGTCAGCCCATCGCCGAACCACGCGGAAACAGCCTGTATGGCGTGCGCCATCTTGCCAGAATCCCGCACGATTCAATCGGAAAAGTGGCGGACCCAAGACATGAGCACCGTCCGACATTGCCAGCAGCGCAATAAAAAAGGGCGGTGAAAACACCGCCCTTCCAAAATTTCAGCTGAGCTGAAAATCACGCCTCGTCAGCAACCTGCGTCGGGCCGGAGTCCTTGCCCTTGGCGTCAACGTCGCGGTCAACGAACTCGATGACAGCCATCGGAGCGTTGTCGCCGAAGCGGAAGCCGGCCTTCATGATGCGCAGGTAGCCGCCGTTGCGCTCCTTGTAGCGCGGGCCAAGCACTTCAAACAGCTTGCGGGCCTGATCCTGGTCGCGGATCTGGGCGATGGCCTGACGACGGGCGTGCAGGTCGCCGCGCTTGCCGAGGGTCACCAGCTTCTCGACGATCGGACGCAGGTCCTTCGCCTTCGGCAGGGTGGTGACAATCTGCTCGTGCTTGATCAGCGCCGCAGCCATGTTGGCGAACATCGCCTTGCGGTGCTCGGAGGAGCGGTTGAAACGACGATGGGCGAAACCGTGACGCATTGGCTGTCTCCAGATTTATGCGGCCGCCGTGCCACGGTACGGCCGCTCTCTTGATTGGCTGGCTTGTCTGATAGCCAGCGCACAAAACTCAGTAGTGTTCTTCGAAGCGCTTGGCGAGGTCTTCGATGTTCTCCGGCGGCCAGCCCTGCACGTCCATGCCGAGGTGCAGGCCAAGAGTCGCGAGAACTTCCTTGATCTCGTTCAGCGACTTGCGACCGAAGTTCGGCGTGCGGAGCATCTCCGCTTCCGACTTCTGGATGAGGTCGCCGATGTAAACGATGTTGTCGTTCTTGAGGCAGTTGGCCGAACGGACCGACAGCTCCAGCTCGTCGACCTTCTTGAGCAGCGCGGGGTTGAAGGGCAGCTGCGGCGCAGCGGCGGCGCCGGCCTCCTCGCGACGGGGCTCTTCGAAATTGACGAAGATGGCCAGCTGGTCCTGCAGGATGCGCGCGGCGTAGGCCACGGCGTCTTCCGGCGAAACCGCGCCGTTAGTCTCCACCTCAAGCGTCAGCTTGTCATAGTCCAGAACCTGGCCCTCACGGGTGTTCTCGACGCGGTAGGAAACCTTGCGAACCGGGCTGAAAATGCTGTCCACCGGGATCAGGCCAATCGGCGCGTCCTCGGGGCAGTTGCGCTCAGCCGGCACATAGCCCTTGCCGGTGTTGACGGTGAACTCCATGCGCACTTCCGCGCCATCGTCCAGCGTGCACAGCGGCATGTCAGGATTAAGAATCTGGATGTCGCCAACCGTGTTGATGTCGCCGGCGGTGACAAGGCCGGGGCCCTGCTTGCGCAACGTCATCCGCTTGGGGCCTTCGCCCTGCATGCGAATGGCAATCATCTTCACGTTCAGCACAATGTCGGTGACGTCCTCACGAACGCCTGGCACCGACGAAAACTCGTGCAGCACGCCGTCGATCTGGATCGCCGTCACCGCAGCGCCCTGGAGAGACGACAGGAGCACGCGCCGCAAGGCGTTGCCCAGCGTCAGGCCGAAGCCACGCTCAAGCGGCTCTGCCACGAGGGTCGCCACGTGCCTGCGGTCATCGCTGCCGGACACCTCGAGCTTGCCCGGCTTGATCAGTTCCTGCCAGTTTTTCTGGATCACGAGCACACCTCTGCGGATCTCATAAGGGGCGGCGCGCCAACGCCACATTGAAGGGCGGCGCGTCGCAAACGGCGCGACCCCGGCAAGCCGGGGCCGTCAGGATCAGACGCGGCGGCGCTTGCGCGGACGGCAACCGTTGTGCGGGATCGGCGTCACGTCGCGGATCGAGGTCACGGTGAAGCCGGCAGCCTGCAGCGCGCGCAGGGCGGACTCACGACCGGAGCCGGGACCAGAAACCTCAACCTCAAGCGTGCGCATGCCATGCTCGGCAGCCTTGCGGGCAGCGTCCTCAGCAGCGACCTGAGCCGCATACGGGGTCGACTTGCGCGAACCCTTGAAGCCCATCGTGCCGGCGGACGACCAGGAGATCGTGTTGCCCTGCGCGTCGGTGATGGTGACCAGCGTGTTGTTGAAGCTGGCGTTCACGTGCGCGATGCCGGAGACGATGTTCTTGCGCTCGCGGCGACGAACGCGGGTAACTTCCTTGGCCATAAACCACTTCCTTCAGGCGCGCCCGTATTGCCAGGCGCTCGGGACAAAACATCGCGGAGCAGGACCCCTGCTCCGCCACAGACTGGCGAACCAGCCGCTGATTACTTCTTCTTGCCGGCGATCGGCTTCGCCTTGCCCTTGCGGGTGCGGGCGTTGGTGTGGGTGCGCTGACCGCGAACCGGCAGGCCGCGACGGTGACGCAGACCGCGATAGCAACCCAGGTCCATCAGGCGCTTGATGTTCATCGACACTTCGCGACGCAGGTCGCCTTCGACCAGATAGTCGCGGTCGATGGTTTCACGGATCTGCAGAACTTCCTGGTCAGTCAGTTCGTTGACCCGACGCTCAGCCGGAATGCCGACCTTCTCGCAGATCTCGGAAGCGAACTTCGCGCCGATGCCGTGAATGTACTGAAGCGCGATAACGGTGCGCTTGTTCGTCGGAATATTTACGCCAGCAATACGAGCCAATGTCGTCTCCATGTGGCCGGCGCAGGTGCGCCGGGTCTACTCAAGCGCCGCAAATCCGCGGCTGAACCCGCATCCGGTGGAGGCCGGCCCTGCGGGAAACGCAATGCGAACAGCGCCGTCCCTCTTGAGGAAAGAACGGCGCCGTTCGAAAAAGTTGCGCCCTGTTAACCCCAAAAGGCTCAGGCGTCAACCTTGTCAAGCGCCGCATAGAGCGCGGCGCTCACGGCGTCGATGGCCTGCTCGCCGTCAATGCGGGTGAGCTGGCCCCTGCCCTCATAGAACGGGGCGACAACCGCGGTATCGCGATTGTAGGCCGCCAGACGGGTCTTGAAGACCTCCGGATCATCGTCGGCGCGAACCGGCTCGCCATTGGCCTTCGATTCGGCGGCGCGATTGATGATCCGGCTCACCAGACCATCCTGGTCGACCACCAGCTCAACCACCGCGTCCAGCTTCAGCCCCTTGCCCGCGAGCATGTCGCCCAGCGCCTCGGCCTGGGCCACGGTGCGCGGAAAGCCGTCGAGAATGAAGCCCTTCTTCGCGTCGGCTTCCTCGATACGATCGGCGACAATGCCGATCACGATATCGTCGGAGACCAGCTGGCCGGCGTCCATCACCGCCCTGGCTTTCAGCCCAATCGGCGTGCCGGCCGCCACGGCGGCGCGCAACATGTCGCCGGTAGACAGCTGGGGGATGCCATAACGCTCGACCAGACGCTTCGCCTGGGTGCCCTTGCCCGCGCCCGGAGGGCCCAGAAGAATCAGTCTCATTTACGCCGTCCCCCTTTGAGTTTGGCCTTCTTGACGAGGCCCTCGTACTGGTGCGCGAGCAGATGGCCATGCACCTGCGCAACCGTATCCATCGTGACGCTCACGACGATCAGCAGCGAGGTGCCGCCGAAGTAGAAAGGAAGCGAGGCATAGGAAATCAGCAGTTCTGGAAGCAGACAGATGAGGGCCAGATAGGCCGCGCCGATCACGGTGATGCGCGTCAGCACATAGTCGATGAAATCCGCAGTGCGCTCACCCGGACGGATGCCAGGAATGAAGCCGCCCTGCTTCTTCAGATTGTCGGCCGTCTCCGACGGATTGAAAACGATAGCCGTGTAGAAGAAGGCAAAGAAAACGATCAGCGCCACGTACAGCACGATATACAGCGGCCGGCCGTGACCGAGATACGCTGACATGGTCGCGAGGAAACCCGTGCCGTCGCCACCCTGCGAGAAACTGGCAATGGTGGTCGGCAACAGCAGCAGCGACGAAGCGAAGATCGGCGGAATGACGCCGGCGGTGTTGAGCTTCAGCGGCAGGAACGAGGTCTGGCCTTCATACAGGCGGTTGCCGACCTGACGCTTGGGATAGTTGATCAGCAAGCGGCGCTGCGCCCGCTCCATGTAGACGATGAAGGCGATGGCGGCGACGGCCATGACAAGCACGCCGAGAATGATGCCGGTGGACAGGGCGCCCTGGCGACCCAGCTCAAGGGTGCCGGCGATGGCCTGCGGAAGCTCGGCGACAATGCCTGCGAAAATGATCAGCGAAACGCCATTGCCGATGCCGCGGGCGGTGATCTGCTCGCCCAGCCACATCAGGAACATGGTGCCGCCCAGCAGCGTGATCACCGTGGAAATACGGAAAAACAGTCCGGGCTCAAGGACAACATTGCCCGAGCTCTCGAGACCCACCGCGATTCCCCAGGCCTGGAAAAGCGCCAGGATGACCGTGAGATAGCGGGTATACTGGTTGATGACCTTGCGGCCCTGCTCGCCCTCCTTCTTCAACTGCTCGAGCGACGGCACGATGCTCGTCAACAGCTGCAGGATGATGGAGGCCGAGATGTACGGCATGATGTTCAGGGCGAAAATTGCAAGCCGCCCGACAGCGCCGCCGGAAAACATGTTGAACAGGCCGAGCACGCCGCCCTGGGTCTGGCGGAAAATATCGGCCACCGCGTCCGGATTGACCCCCGGAAGCGGGATATAGGTGCCGAGGCGATAGACGATCAGCGCGCCCAACGTGAACCAGATCCGCTTTTTCAGCTCCTCCGCCTTGGCGAGCGAACTGAAATTGAGACTGGAAGCGAGCTGTTCAGCTGCCGATGCCATGCGCTTGACCCTCGGGCCCCAACGGAGGGCGGCGGGCCGCCCTCCGGTTTCAGGACCGTCTTTGAAATTTTAATAAATTCAGACGGATATCACATAAACCTGAGAAATGGCCTCAGGCTTCCGCAGCAGCCTCACCGCCGAGAATCGTGACGGAGCCGCCCGCCTTCTCCACCGCTTCTACGGCAGAGCGGGACGCGCCTGCAACCTGCAGAACGAGCTTCGCCTTCAGTTCTCCGACGCCGAGAATGCGGACGCCGTCACGGGCCTTGGCGCAAACGCCGGCGGCCACGAGAACGTCAACAGTCACCGGCGCAGACGCATCCAGCTTGCCGGCGTCAATCGCCACCTGCAGCCGGCCGAGGTTCACCTCGTTGTAGTCCTTGCGGAAAATGTTGTTGAAGCCGCGCTTCGGCAGACGGCGATGCACAGGCATCTGGCCGCCTTCGAAACCCTTGATGGCCACACCGGCGCGGGACTTCTGACCCTTGACGCCACGGCCGCCGGTCTTGCCCTTGCCGGAACCGATGCCGCGGCCAACGCGCATGCGCTCTTTGGTAGCGCCCGGATTATCGCGAATGTCTGTGAGCTTCATGTTTCTCACTCCCCGTCCACGACGCGAACGAGGTGCTTCACTGCTTCGATCATGCCGCGGGTGGCGGAATTGTCGGGCAGCGTCGAGCGCTTGTTCATCTTGTTGAGACCGAGACCAATCAGCGTTGCGCGCTGGGTCGACACGCGGCGGATCGGGCTACCGATCTGCACGACTGTCACTGTCTTCTGAGCCTTGGACATGTTGCCCCCCTCACGCTTCTGCGGAAACGTCAGAGCCGGCGTCACGACGGCGCGACTGAAGGGTCGAAACCTTCAGACCACGACGCGCGGCCACCGAACGCGGGCTGTCTTCCTGCTTCAGGGCGTCGATCGTCGCGCGAACCAGGTTGTACGGGTTCGACGAACCGAGCGACTTGGCGACCACGTCAGCCACGCCCAGGGTCTCGAACACGGCGCGCATCGGGCCGCCGGCGATGATGCCGGTACCAGGAGCGGCCGCGCGCAGCACGACCTTGCCAGCGCCCCAACGTCCGTTGACGTCGTGATGCAGGGTGCGGCCTTCCTTGAGCGGAATGCGGACCAGCGTGCGCTTGGCGGCTTCAGTCGCCTTGCGGATCGCCTCAGGAACTTCACGGGCCTTGCCGTGACCGAAGCCAACGCGGCCCTTCTGGTCGCCAACGACCACGAGAGCGGCGAAGCCGAAGCGGCGACCACCCTTCACGACCTTGGCAACGCGATTGATATGTACAAGGCGATCAACGAATTCGCTGTCGCGCTCGCGCTCTTCGCGCGGCTGCCTGTCTCTTGCCATAACCATCTCACTTTCGCGGGCTGCGGCCCCCGCTCGCTAAAACAAAAAACGCCGCAATGCATCTTCAGGCGAAACGCCAAAAAGGCTGACGCGAACAGGCCGCCCTTTCCAGAGCGACCTGCCGTTCAGCCATAATGGACGTCTGGCGCCGTCAGAAGTTGAGGCCACCCTCGCGGGCGGCGTCAGCCAGGGCCTTGACGCGGCCGTGGTAGATGTAGGAGCCGCGATCGAACACGACGTCCTTCACGCCGGCGGCAACGGCGCGCTCAGCAACGAGCTTGCCGATCAGCTTCGCCGCCTCGACGTCCGCGCCGGTCTTCAGACCGGAACGCAGATCCTTCTCGAGCGTCGAAGCAGCCGCCAGGGTCACACCCTTCACATCATCGATGATCTGGGCGTAAATCTGCTTGGAGGACCGAAACACCGACAGCCGCGGACGGCCATTGGCGGCGGCCCGAAGAGCGCGGCGAACGCGCGCCTTGCGGCGATCGCTCGAACCTTGATTCGAAGCCATGTTCGATCCTTACTTCTTCTTGCCTTCCTTGCGGAAGATAAATTCGTTGGCGTACTTGACGCCCTTGCCCTTGTAAGGCTCGGGGCCACGATACTCGCGGATCTCGGCAGCGACCTGACCAACCTGCTGCTTGTTGATGCCGGAAACGACGATCTCCGTCGGCTTCGGCGTCACAATAGCGATGCCTTCCGGCACCGGGTAGTCAACATCATGGCTGAAGCCAAGCGACAGCTTCAGCGTCTTGCCAGCGACAGCGGCCCTGTAGCCGACGCCGTTGATCTCGAGCTTCTTCTCAAAGCCCTTGCTGACGCCCTCAATCAGGTTGCTCACCTGCGAACGCGACATGCCCCAAAGAGAGCGGGCCTTCTTGGATTCGTCGCGCGGCTGCACCGAGATGGAGCCGTCAGCGAGAGAAACCGACACATCGTCAGGAATAACGAAGGACAGTTCGCCCTTCGAGCCCTTGACCTTGACCAGCTGGCCGTCGACCGTCGCAGTGACGCCGGACGGCACGGTAACCGGCTTTTTTCCGATACGAGACATAATATGGTCCCCCGTGGGTTCGACAACGCTGCTGGTCAGAAGACCTTGCAGAGCACTTCGCCGCCCACGTTGCTCTCGCGAGCCGTATGATCGGCCATGACGCCCTTCGGCGTCGAGAGAATGGTGACGCCAAGACCGTCAGCCACGCGCGGCATGGCGTCGACGGAAGCATAGACCCGACGGCCGGGCTTGGAGACGCGCTCGATCTTGCGGATCACCGGCTGGCCATCAAAATACTTCAGCTCGATCTCGAACTCGGTCCGGCCGTTGCCGTACTCGGTCACAGTGAAACCGCGGATATAACCCTCCTGCTGCAGCACGTCCAGGACGCGGGCGCGCAGCGAGGAACCGGGGCTGGTCACGCGGGGGCGACGACGCATCTGCGCATTGCGGATGCGGGTCAACAAATCGCCGATGGGATCATTCACAGCCATGGCGCTCTCCTTACCAGCTCGACTTGACCAGACCCGGGATCAAACCCTGGGATCCGAGCTCGCGAAGCGCGATACGCGACATCTTGAGCTTGCGATAATAGGCGCGCGGACGACCCGAAACCTCACAACGGTTACGGACGCGCGTCGGGCTGGAATTGCGCGGCAGCTGCGCAAGCTTCAGAACGGCCTCAAACCGCTCTTCGATCGGACGGTTCTTGTCCTCAGCGACCTCGAGAAGACGCGTGCGACGGCCAGCATACTGCTTGACCAGCTTCTCGCGACGCTTGTTCTTCTCAATCGAACTCTTCTTCGCCATATCAGTATTCTCCGGTGTCCGCGTATGAGCAGGCAGCCCTGCTCACTGCCGGAACGGGAAGTTGAAGTGCTTCAGGAGCGCACGAGCCTCGGCGTCGGTCGTCGCGGTGGTGCAGACGATAATGTCCATACCCCACATGGTGTCGACCTTGTCGTAGTTGATCTCAGGGAACACGATGTGCTCCTTGATGCCGAAAGCGTAGTTTCCGCGCCCGTCAAAGGACTTCGGATTGAGCCCGCGGAAGTCGCGGACACGCGGCAGCGCAATGGTCACCAGACGGTCAAGGAACTCGTACATCCGGACATTACGCAGCGTCACTTTCGCGCCGATCGGCATGTTCTCGCGAAGCTTGAACGTCGCGATAGCCTTGCGGGCGCGGGTCACAACGGCCTTCTGGCCGGTGATCTGGGTCAGGTCTTCAGCGGCAACGCTCGCCTTCTTGCTGTCGCCCGTCGATTCGCCAGCACCGATGTTCAGCACGATCTTTTCGATGCGCGGAACCTGCATGGGGTTGGCGTAGCCGAACTCTTCGACCAGCTTGGCGCGCACGACTTCGTCGTAGTGCTTGCGCAGACGCGCGGCGTAGCCTTCAGGGGTGCGCGGACGCGCGCCGGCAGCGACTTCGGCCTTGTCAGCCTTCGGCGCCTTGGCCTTGGCGACCTTCTTGCTGTCTTTCTCAGCCATCGATCACTTCCCCGGAACGCTTGGCGACGCGAACCTTGCGGCCATCGTCAAGAACCTTGAAACCAACGCGCGTCGCCTTGCCGTCCTTCGGATCGGCCAGCGCAACATTCGACAGATCGAGCGACGCTTCCTTGCTGATGATGCCGCCCTGGGCGGTCTGGGTCTGACGCTGATGACGCTTCACCAGGTTGACGCCACGCACCACAGCGCGGTTTTCCTTCGGCAACACCTGAACGACTTCGCCAGACTTGCCCCGGTCACGGCCGGTAAGGACGACAACCGTGTCGCCCTTCTTGATCTTCGCAGCCATCAGAGCACCTCAGGGGCGAGCGAAATGATTTTCATGTGATTGCGCGCGCGCAGCTCGCGCGGCACCGGTCCGAAAATACGGGTGCCAACCGGCTCTTTCTGATTGTTGATCAGAACGGCCGCGTTGTTGTCGAAACGGATCACGGAGCCGTCAGCGCGACGGATGTCCTTCGCGGTGCGAACGACGACAGCCTTCATGACGTCGCCCTTCTTCACGCGACCGCGCGGAATGGCTTCCTTGACGGACACAACGATGATGTCGCCCACGCCGGCGTACTTGCGCTTGGAGCCCCCAAGCACCTTGATGCACATGACGCGGCGGGCGCCGGAATTGTCAGCGACATCAAGGTTCGTCTGCATCTGGATCATGGCAAGATCCTTTCTCTGTCTCAGCCGGTTTCCGACGCGCGCCGCGCCGGACTACGACTGACGGGGATCTGGCGTCCCCTCGCCGTATGTGACGGGGAAATCAGGCTTCGCCCGACTTCTCCAGCACGACCCAGGACTTGGTCTTCGAAATCGGCTTCGATTCCTGGATCAGCACTTCGTCGCCAACCTTGAACACGTTGCCCTCGTCGTGGGCGTGGTAGTTCTTGGTGCGGCGGACGGTCTTCTTGAACAGTGGATGGGTGAAGCGACGCTCCACCTTCACCACCACAGTCTTGTCGCCCTTGTCACTGACGACCGTTCCCTGGAGAACGCGCTTCGGCATTCCCGCCTCCTCAAGCCTTTGGAGCGGCAGGCTGTGCCTGCAGCGTGCGGATGCGGGCGATGTCCCGACGGACCTCACGCACGCGATTCGTGTTTTCCAGCTGCCCTGTAGCACGCTGGAAGCGCAGATTAAACTGCTCTTTTTTCAGCTTCACCAACTCTTCGCCGAGCTGGTCCGCCGACATCCGCTTGAGGTCGGCAAGCCGGTCTTTCGTCTTCATTGCCTGTTCCTCACTCGGCGATGCGCTGCACGAAGCGCGTCTTGATCGGCAGCTTGGCGGCGCCGAGACGAAGCGCCTCGCGGGCGATCTCCTCGTTAACGCCGTCCAGCTCGAACATGATGCGGCCGGGCTTGACGCGGGCGGCCCAATATTCCGGCGAGCCCTTGCCCTTACCCATACGCACTTCGGTCGGCTTGTCCGTAACCGGAAGGTCCGGGAAAATACGGATCCAGACGCGGCCAGCGCGCTTCATGTGACGCGTGATGGCGCGGCGGGCCGCTTCAATCTGACGCGCGGTGATACGCTCGGGTTCAAGCGCCTTGAGGCCGAACTCACCGAAGTTGAGGTCCGTTCCACCCTTGGCGACACCGTGAATACGGCCCTTGAACTGCTTCCTGAACTTGGTTCTTTTGGGCGACAGCATTGCTTCTGCTCCTGGTCTCCGCGCCCCTTACCGGGACGCGTCCGACCCGCGACGCGCCTGCGAGCGGCCGCCGTCATCGTTCATCTTCTTGTCCTGGGCCATCGGATCATGTTCCAGGATCTCACCCTTGAAGATCCAGACCTTGATTCCGCACGTGCCGTAGGTGGTGAAGGCCGTGGCCACGCCATAGTCGACGTCGGCGCGCAGCGTATGCAGCGGCACGCGACCCTCGCGATACCACTCCATGCGTGCGATCTCGGCGCCGCCCAGACGGCCGGAGCAGTTGATGCGGATGCCCTCGGCGCCCAGACGCATCGCCGACTGAACGGCGCGCTTCATGGCGCGACGGAACGCCACGCGACGCTCAAGCTGCTGCGCGATCGACTCGGCGACCAGCGTCGCGTCGATCTCCGGCTTGCGCACTTCGACGATGTTGATGGCGACGTCGGCGTCGGTCATCTTCGCAACAGCGCGGCGCAGCTTGTCGATGTCCGCGCCCTTCTTGCCGATCACCACGCCCGGACGCGCCGAGTAGATGGTGACGCGGCACTTGCGGTGCGGGCGCTCAACAACGATGCGCGAAACAGCGGCCTGCTTCAGCATCTTGCGAAGCGCTTCGCGGATCCGCACGTCTTCGTGCAACAGCTGACCGTACTCGCCCTTGCGGGCGAACCAGCGGGAATCCCACGTACGGTTGACGCCGAGGCGAAGACCGATCGGATTGACTTTCTGACCCATGATCCCGTCCTCAGGCTGTCGCGGGCGTTTCGCGAACCACGATGGTCAGGTTCGCAAACGGCTTCTCGATACGCGTGCCACGACCGCGGGCGCGGGCATGGAAACGCTTCATCACCAGCCCCTTGCCGACGAACGCCTCGGCGACGACCAGGTCGTCGATGTCGAGGTCATGGTTGTTCTCGGCGTTGGCGATGGCGCTCTGCAGCGTCTTGCGGACATCGACGGCGATGCGCTTGCGGCTGAACTCGAGGTCAGCCAGGGCGCGAGACACCTTCTTGCCGCGGATCAGCTGCGCGACCAGGTTGAGCTTCTGCGGGGAAACGCGGAGGTTCCGCGCCACGGCGCGGGCCTCGTTGTCGGCAAGAGCGCGGGGATTGGCAGGCTTACCCATGCTTACCTCCTCTTCGCTTTCTTGTCAGCCGCATGCCCGTAATAGGTGCGGGTGGGTGAGAATTCGCCGAACTTGTGACCGACCATCTCTTCGGAAACCTGAACGGGAATATGCTTCTGGCCGTTGTAGACGCCAAACGTCAGACCGACGAAGTGCGGAAGAATGGTGGAGCGACGGCTCCAGATCTTCACGACTTCCGAACGGCTTGACGCGCGGGCTGCGTCGGCCTTCTTGAGAAGGTATCCGTCGACAAACGGACCTTTCCATACTGAACGCGCCATCGTGCGGTTCCTTACTTCTTCCGTTTGTGCCGGCTGGTGACGATAAAGGCATCCGTGCGCTTGTTGGCGCGCGTCTTCTTGCCCTTGGTCGGCTTGCCCCACGGAGTGACCGGGTGACGACCGCCAGAGGTGCGGCCTTCGCCGCCGCCGTGCGGGTGGTCGATCGGGTTCATGGTGACGCCGCGGTTGTGCGGACGCTGGCCCAGCCAGCGACGGCGACCCGCCTTGCCCATGTTGGTGTTCATGTGGTCGGGATTCGACACAGCGCCGACGCTGGCGAAGCACTGACCATGAACCAGACGCTGCTCACCCGAATTCAGGCGCACAATGACGTAGCCATGATCGCGACCAACGATCTGCGCATAAGCGCCGGCCGAACGGGCAATCGAGCCGCCCTTGCCGATCTTGGTCTCGATGTTGTGCACGATCGTGCCGATCGGCATGTTGGCCAGCGGCATCGCGTTGCCGGGCTTGATGTCAGCCTGCTCGGCGGCAATCACCGTGTCGCCAACAGCCAGGCGCTGCGGCGCCAGGATGTACGACAGCTTGCCGTCGGCAAACTTGATCAGCGCAATAAACGCGGTGCGGTTCGGATCGTATTCCAGACGCTCAACCGTCGCGGCATCGCCAAGGTTCTCGCGACGCTTGAAGTCGACGAGACGATAGCTCTGCTTGTGACCACCGCCACGGAAGCGAACGGTGATGCGGCCGTTGTTGTTACGACCACCCGAATGCGACTTGCCCTCGGTCAGCGTCTTGACCGGCTTGCCCTTGTACAGGGTCGAGCGATCGACGAGAACCAGCTGGCGTGTGCCCGGCGTGATCGGATTATAGGATTTAAGTGCCATTGCTACAAATTCCCGTATCCGCTCACAGACCGGTCGTCACATCGATGGATTCACCATCAACCAGGGTGACAACGGCCTTCTTGACGTCAGAGCGCTGGCCAAGGGTGTTGCGGAACCGCTTGACCTTGCCCTTGGTGACGAGCGTGTTGACGCTCGCGACCTTCACGTTGAACAGCTTCTCAACCGCCGCCTTGATCGCAGGCTTGGTTGCATTCTTGGCCACACGGAAGACGACCTTGTTCTGTTCCGACAGAACCGTCGCCTTCTCGGTGATCACCGGCGAGATGATCACATCGTAATGGCGCACGTCAGTGGGGCGAGTGCTGCTCATTTGAAGCGCGCCTCCAGCGCGTCGACTGCCGCCCTGGTCAGCACGAGCTTCTCACGGCGAATAATGTCGTAGACGTTGATGCCCTGGACGGGCAGCACGTCGACGTTCGGAATGTTGCGCGCCGCGAGGCTGAAGTTGGCGTCCAGTTCGCTGCCGTCGACAACGAGGGCGTTGCTGAGACCGAGCTTGCCGAACTGGCCGCGAAGGGCCTTCGTCTTCGGCTCGGCAACAGTGGCCTTGTCGAGAACGACAATCGAGCCGTCCTTCGCCTTGGCCGAAAGGGCGTGGCGCAGGGCCAGGGCGCGGACCTTCTTCGGCAGGTCGTGCGAGTGATCGCGCACAACCGGACCGAATGCCTTGCCGCCGCCGCGGAACTGCGGCGCGCTGGCGGCGCCATGACGGGCGCTGCCGGTGCCCTTCTGCTTGTAGACCTTCTTGCGCGTCCGGGCCACGTCGGAACGACCCTGCGAAGCATGGGTTCCGGCCTGACGGCGGGCGAGCTGCCAGCGCACGTAGCGATGGATCAGATCGGCGCGGGGCTCAAGACCGAAGATCGCGTCATCGACGTCGACCGAACCGGCGCTCTGCCCTTCAAGCGTGGTGATTTCGAGTTTCATCACGTCGTCTCCTGACCGTCAGTGGCCGGAGCCTCCGAAGCAGCCTCAGCGGCGGCGGCGCCGCGCTCACGGAACGCACCCGGAACCGGAGCGTCCTTCGGAAGCGCGCGCTTGACCGCATCGCGAACCATGATCCAGCCGCCGGCGACGCCAGGAACGGCGCCCTCGACGAGAATCAGGCCACGCTCGACGTCGGTCTGGACAACGCGCAGGTTCTGGGTGGTCACCCGCTCGGCGCCCATGTGTCCAGGCATCTTCTTGCCCTTGAACACCTTGCCCGGATCCTGACGACCGCCGGTGCCGCCGATGGAGCGGTGGGAGATCGACACGCCGTGCGAAGCGCGCAGGCCGCCGAAGTTCCAGCGCTTCATGCCGCCGGCGAAACCCTTACCGGTCGAGGTGCCGGTAACGTCCACGAACTGGCCCGCAACGAAGTGGTCAGCGGTGATCTCGGCGCCAACCGGAATCAGCTGGTCCGGCTCAACGCGGAACTCGGCGAGACGACGACGCGGCTCGACGTTGGCCACGGCGAAATGACCACGCTGGGCGCGGCTGACGTTCTTGACCTTGACCGAACCCGAACCGACCTGGAGGGCGGTGTAGCCGTTACGGTCGAGGGTGCGATGCGCGACCACCTGGCACTGGTCGAGCTTCAGAACGGTAACGGGCACATGCTCGCCCGCTTCGGTGAAGATGCGTGTCATCCCCACCTTCTGTGCAATGACGCCTGAGCGCATTTGCGTATCCTCTAAGGCGTGCCGAGGCAACCGTCGGCAATAACGCTCGTCAGAGCTTGATTTCGACGTCAACACCGGCCGCGAGGTCGAGCTTCATCAGCGCGTCCACGGTCTGCGGGGTCGGGTCCACGATGTCGAGAACGCGCTTGTGGGTGCGCATCTCGAACTGCTCACGCGACTTCTTGTCGATGTGAGGCGAACGATTGACCGTGTACTTCTCGATACGGGTAGGCAGCGGGATGGGGCCACGAACCTGTGCGCCCGTCCGCTTCGCCGTCGAGACGATCTCACGGGTCGACGCATCGAGGATGCGGTGATCGAACGCCTTGAGGCGAATTCGGATATTCTGACCGTTGATCATAAGACCCCTCCGGGCCGACGTACTTCAATAGAAAAGGACGCGCCGTCATTCCGGCGCGCCCCCGGACCCAAGAGATTACTCGATGATCGAGGAGA
>NZ_JBLLJM010000016.1:0-43019 GCF_053543495.1 Camelimonas sp. ID_303_24 | reverse complement strand
ATGGGCGCTGATGTCGGACATGGCAGTAATAGTCGCGCTTGGGCGTGGCCCGCGCGAGGATTTCGATCTGGCGGTCGTTGAGACCGAAGCGCCGATAGATCTCCGTGATCTGCGGCTCGATCGCGCGTTCGTTCGGCAGGAGCAGCCTTGTCGGGCAGCTCTCGATGATGGCCGGGGCGATGTTGCTGTTGTCGATGTCGGACAGCGACTGCGTGGCGAAGATGACGCTGGCGTTTTTCTTGCGCAGCGTCTTCAGCCATTCGCGCAATTGCCCGGAGAAGGCATCGTCATCGAGTGCGAGCCAGCCCTCGTCGATGATGAGCAGCGTCGGCGAGCCGTCGAGACGGTCGCCGATGCGATGGAAGAGATAGGCGAGGACGGCGGGTGCCGCGCCAGTCCCGACCAGTCCCTCGATCTCGAACGCCTGCACCGATGCCGAGCCGAGATGTTCGGCCTCGGCGTCGAGTAGCCGCCCATAGGGGCCGCCCACGCAATACGGTCGCAGAGCCTGCTTCAGGTCGTTCGATTGGAGCAACACCGTGAGGCCGGTGATCGTGCGTTCCTCGACCGGCGCCGACGCCAGCGAGGTCAGCGCCGACCAGAGGTGCTCCTTCACCTCGGGGGTGATTGCGATGCCCTCGCGGATCAGGATGGCGACGATCCAGTCGGCCGCCCAGGCGCGTTCGGGCGTGTCGTGAATGCGCGCGAGCGGTTGCAGCGAGACCGAGGAGTCCACGCCCTCGGTGAGATCGCCGCCGAGATCGTGCCAATCACCGCCCATGGCGAGCGCGGCGGTGCGGATCGAACCGCCGAAGTCGAAGGCGAAGACCTGGGCACCGGCATAGCGCCGGAACTGCAAGGCCATGATGGCGAGGAGCACCGATTTGCCGGCGCCGGTCGGGCCGACGACGAGCGTGTGACCGACATCGCCGACATGGAGAGAAAACCGGAACGGGGTCGAGCCTTCGGTCTTGCCGAACAGCAAGGGGGAGCTACCCAAATGCTCGTCCCGTTCCGGCCCCGCCCACACCGCCGAGAGCGGGATCATGTGGGCGAGATTCAGCGTCGAAATCGGGGGCTGGCGCACGTTGGCGTAAACATGCCCCGGCAATGAGCCCAGCCAGGCATCGACGGCATTGATCGTTTCAGTCATGGCCGTGAAGTCGCGGCCCTGGATGACTTTCTCGGCGAGGCGAAGCTTCTCGTCGGCAACTCGGGGATCGTTGTCCCATACCGCGATCGTCGCGGTGACATAGGATTGGCCGGCGTAGTCAGCGCCGAGTTCCTGGAGGGCGAGATCGGCGTCCGCCGCCTTGTTCGAGGCGTCGGTATCGACCAACGCGGACGCCTCGTTGGTCAGCACCTCTTTCAGGATCGCGGCGATGCTTTTGCGCTTCGCGAACCATTGGCGGCGGATTTTGGTCAGCAGCTTGGTCGCGTCGGTCTTGTCGAGCAGGATGGCGCGCGTCGACCAGCGATAGGGAAAGGCGAGCCGATTGAGATCGTCGAGGATGCCGGGCGTGGTCGCGGTCGGGAAACCGACAATGGTGAGAACGCGCAGATGCGCGGTTCCGAGACGCGGCTCCAGGCCGCCGGTGAGCGGTTCGTCGGCGAGCAGCGCGTCGAGATAGACCGGCGTTTCGGGCACACGGACGCGGTGCCGTTTGGTCGAGACGGTCGAATGGAGAAAGGTCAGCGTCTCGCTGCTATCGAGCCACTGGCATTCCGGCATGAAGCCGTCGAGCAGCGCCAGCACGCGATCGGTGCGGTCGACAAAGGTGTTCAGGATTTCCTTCGGATCGATGCCAGCGCGTTCGCGGCCCTCATAGAGCCAGGCTTCGGTGCGCGCGGCATCCTCGGCCGGCGGCAGATAGGTGATGGTGAGATAGTAGCCGGAGACGTAATGCGCGCCGGCCTCCTCGAAATCGGCTTTGCGCTCGGCATCGAGAAGCGCTGCGGCGGCGTCGGGAAACAGGTCCGCTGGATAGATCGACGCCTCGTGCCGCTGCGCCTCGACGAAGATGGCCCAACCCGATCCGAGACGACGGAATGCGTTGTTGAGCCGCCCGGCGACGGCGACCAGTTCGGCGGCGACCGCGGAGTCCAGATCAGGGCCGCGGAACCGCGCCGTGCGCTGAAAGCTGCCGTCCTTGTTGAGCACGACGCCCTCGGCGACGAGCGCGGCCCAGGGCAGATAGTCAGCGAGGCGGGTTGCGGTGCGGCGATATTCGGCAAGATTCATCATGGCGATGCGCTTCCTCAGACGGACAGATGAGCGGGGATGCGCAGGTGACGGCGACCGACCTCGACGAAGAGGGGATCGCGCTTTGCAGCCCATACGGCTGCGATATGGCCAATGGCCCAGATCAGCAGACCGACGAGCCAGAGGCGCAGGCCAAGGCCCACGGCTCCGGCCAGCGTGCCGTTCAGGATGGCGAGTGCGCGCGGTGCGCCGCCGAGCAGAATGTGCTCGGTCAGCGCCCGGTGAACCGGGACGGTGAAACCCGGCACCGCGTCGAGTTGTTCGAACACCGCCGCCATCAGATGAGCGCCCCGCCGCCGAATGAGAAGAACGACAGGAAGAAGCTCGACGCCGCAAACGCGATGCTGAGACCGAAGACGATCTGGATCAGCTTCCGGAAGCCGCCGGACGTGTCACCGAACGCCAGCGCCAGGCCGGTGGCGATGATGATGATGACGGCGACGATCTTGGCGACCGGCCCTTCGATGGATTCGAGAATTTTCTGGAGCGGTGCTTCCCACGGCATGGACGAGCCGGAGGCATGGGCGGCGGGGGCAAGGACGAGATTGATGTAGATGAAGGCGGCGGCCGTCGCGGCATAGCGGCGAACGCGCATGGTGGTGCGGATCATGATGGCGCTCCTGTGCGGTCAAGGGTTGCGGGGGTGATGGCGTAGTCGCCGTCCGGACCGAGCCCATCGACGCGGGCGAGTTCGGCGAGCCGGCGCGCGGAGCCGCGGCCGGAGAGGACGGCAACAAGATCGATGGTCTCGGCGATCAGGGCGCGCGGGACCGTGACGACGGCCTCCTGGATGAGTTGTTCAAGGCGGCGCAGCGCGCCGATGCCGCTCCCGGCGTGGATCGTGCCGATGCCGCCGGGGTGGCCGGTTCCCCATGCTTTCAGGAGATCGAGAGCTTCAGAGCCGCGCACCTCGCCGATGGGAATGCGATCGGGGCGCAGGCGTAGCGAAGAGCGAACCAGCTCCGAGAGCGTGGCCACTCCATCCTTGGTCCGCATGGCGACAAGATTGGGCGCGGCGCACTGAAGCTCGCGGGTATCCTCGATGATGACGACGCGATCCGCCGTCTTGGCGACCTCGGCCAGAAGCGCATTGGTCAGCGTGGTTTTGCCGGTGGAAGTGCCGCCTGCGACAAGGATATTGGCGCGCGCCATCACGGCTGCGCGTAGCGTCGCCGCCTGGTCGGCGAACATGATTCCGGCGGCCACATAATCGTCGAGCGTGAAGATCGCTACGGCGGGCTTGCGGATGGCGAAGGCCGGTGCGGCGACAACGGGCGGCAGCAAGCCCTCGAACCGCTCTCCCGTCTCAGGAAGCTCGGCGGAGACTCGCGGGCTGCGCGGATGCACCTCGACGCCGACATGGTGAGCGACCAGCCGCACGATGCGCTCGCCATCGGCAGGCGACAGCGTCTCACCCGTATCGGCCAGCCCTTCGGAGAGGCGATCTACCCAGAGACGGCCGTCCGGGTTCAGCATGATTTCGACCACGGCCGGGTCTTCGAGAAAATGGGTGATGGTCGAGCCGAGCGCGGTGCGAAGCATGCGCGCACCGCGCGCGAACGCCTCCGGCTTCTGGCTGATATTGGTCATTCCTGCCCCGCTTCCTGACGGGGCTGGAAAAGAGGGTCCCCGGATCGGGGTGATTAAAAGAGCCGTGAATCAGGCTGATTCAACAAGTATCGGTCGTCGTAGTAGCGTGGTGTGCAAATACAGGAGAACGGCGGTTGGGCGATGCTATTGATCCACGCGCGCCGAAGCCTATGGATCGCTCTCTGTCGGGCTGGACGGCGACTCGCCGACATCTTCAACGATCTCCTGCCGAAGTTTCGGTCCCTGGGCCAAGCGCCGTCCAAGGGCCGCGATGAACGCCTCGTAGCGCTTCCCGACCATGGCGCGCGCTGCCTGGGCTGCGGGCTCGGGCAGCGCCGGCGTCGTGTTGAGCCAGAACCGGATGAATACGGCCATGGTCTCGACGGAGATCCCGATGTCGCGCTCCATGCGGTTGAGACGGCGATCGATCTGATCGAGGCGTTTGGCGACCACGGCTTCACGCCGCTCAGCGTCGTCCGGCGACAGGAAGGACGCGATGGCGGCCTCTGCGATCAGGGAGAGCGGTTGTTCGCGTCGGCCTGCATAGTCCGATAGTGTCGCCATGATGTCGGGGTCGAGATATACGGAAATCGGCACCTTCTTCTTGCGTCCGGTCATGGTGCTACAGCTCCATGCCGTCATTGGGATCGAGCGAGACCTGGCGGGCAACGCCGCGCATGACGCGGGTCAGCCGCTGGTTGCGCGCGGCGGCGTCCTCTGTGTCGTCAGGCAAATCGATCTCAAACTCATTGTCGATCGGCGCCTTCTTTTCGATGGGGTTCACCCGGTTGAGTTCGGGCTGATGCCGACGTTCGGACTCGGTGGAATCCTCTTCGTTGTCACCGCTCGTCGTTGGCGCAGCGTTTTCGGTCATGTCCGGGCGCGCGGGGATCGGCAGCTTGCTCCAATCGTCGGGCCGACCTTCAGTAGGCCGCGCCAGCCCCGGCGGTGACATGATGCGTTCCTTGAAGCGGGCATCTTCATAGTAGCGCGCCTTCTTCGCCCGGATCGGCGGCGTCCCGGCGACCATGACGATCTCGTCGGTCGGCGGGAGCTGCATGATTTCGCCTGGTGTCAGGAGCTGACGCGCGGTCTCCGAGCGCGACACCATCAAATGGCCGAGCCAGGGCGAGAGCCGATGCCCGGCGTAATTCTTCATCGCCTTCATCTCGGTCGCGGTTCCGAGCGCGTCGCTGACCCGCTTCGCGGTCCTTTCGTCGTTCGTCGCAAAGGAAACGCGCACATGGCAGTTGTCGAGGATCGAATTGTTCGGGCCGTAAGCCTTCTCGATCTGGTTCAGCGATTGCGCGATCAGAAAGCTCTTGAGGCCGTAGCCCGCCATGAAAGCCAGCGCGGACTCGAAGAAATCGAGGCGGCCGAGGGCGGGAAACTCGTCGAGCATGAGCAGCAGGCGATGCCGCCCGACCTTTGCTTGCAGATCCTCGGTGAGACGGCGACCGACCTGATTGAGGATCAGGCGTATCAGCGGCTTGGTGCGGTTGATGTCGGACGGCGGCACGACAAGGTAGAGCGTGGTCGGGAGCTTGCCGCCCACCATGTCGCTGATCCGCCAGTCGCAGCGCCGCGTCACCTCGGCGACGACAGGATCGCGGTAGAGGCCGAGAAACGACATGGCGGTGGAGAGCACGCCCGAGCGTTCGTTGTCCGATTTGTTGAGCAGCTCGCGTGCGGCGCTGGCGATGACGGGATGCGGCCCGGCTTCGCCGAGGTGGCTGGTCTTCATCATCGCGGCAAGCGTCGACTCGATCGGGCGCTTCGGATCGGACAGGAAGGCGGCGACGCCGGCCAATGTCTTGTCGTCTTCGGCGTAGAGGACATGCAGGATGGCGCCGACCAGCAGGGCATGACTGGTCTTCTCCCAATGGTTCCGCTTTTCGAGCGAGCCTTCGGGATCGACCAGGATGTCAGCGATGTTCTGAACGTCGCGGACTTCCCATTCGCCACGGCGCACCTCGAGCAGCGGATTGTAGGCCGACGATTTGGGGTTGGTCGGGTCGAACAGCAGAACGCGGCCATGCCGGGCGCGGAAACCGGCGGTGAGCTGCCAGTTTTCCCCTTTGATGTCGTGGACGATGGCCGAGCCCGGCCAGGTCAACAGGGACGGCACGACCAGGCCGACGCCCTTGCCCGATCGGGTCGGGGCGAAGCAAAGCACATGCTCGGGGCCGTCATGACGGAGATAGTCGCGATCATAGCGGCCGAGCACGACACCGTCGGGACTGAGCAGGCCCGCGGCTTTCACCTCGTCCTTTCCGGCCCAGCGGGCGGAGCCGTAGGTCGCCGCGCTTTTTGCTTCGCGGGCGCGCCAGACCGACATGCCGATGGCGACGGCTATGGCGATGAAGCCGCCCGACGCCGAGATCATCCCGCCCTTGGCGAAGACCTCCGGCGCGTAGGCGTCGTAGAAATACCACCACCAGAAGAACGCTGGCGGATAGTAGATCGGTAGGCCGAACAGGGAAAACCAGGGCGTGCCGAGCTGCGCCTGAAAGCCGAGGCTCCATGCGACATATTGCGTCGCCGCCCAGGTGGTGAGCAGCACGATGAGGAAGACGACGGCGATCTGGCCCCACAGGATTTTGGTCGCGGACATTGCTGCGGTCCTTTCTTAGGTGATTAGAGGCCGAGCCCCCGCTTGCGGCCGAAGCTCCAGTCGACACCGCCGTCGCCGCGGGCGACCCCGGAGACGTGTTTGCCGAGCTGGCTTTCGAGGGACGGCGACCAGGGCACGAGCTGGAAGCCGAGGCCGTCATCGATCATCGCGAAGCGGCCGGATGCGAGCGTCATGCGCTGGCGATAGGTGCCGGCGACATATTCGCCATTGCCGGCCGCTTTGAACGGCTGGCCTGTCTCCTTCGCGAGCCGGTCGGCAACGGCGTCGACCTCACGGCGCCGAAGCGTCTCGATCAGGTTGCGGCTGAAGATGACGCGGCGGCCTTGCTGCTCGGCGAGACCTTCGTGGACCAGATGCTCCGCCCGTTGTCGCATCGCGTGCCGCACCTCGGCGCCGAAGCCGCCCTCCGACATGGCGACGGGTTCGCGGGCGATGGATTGCCGGTCGAGCCAGGTCGCGCCCGAGGCGTTCACCTGATGCTGGAGATCGAGATCGGAGCGGACGGCAAGTGCGACGCGGCGTTCGCCGCGAGCATCTTCGAACGTGCGCAGCTCGACGATCGAGCCCGGCGCGCTGTCGCCTGCCGCATCGAGATGCGGCAAGCGGATGTGGTGGCTCCGACCATCGACGCCGTCGACCACGGCGTAGGCCGTTCCCTTCAGCTCGTCATCGAGGCCGCGCTCGACCAGACGGCCGATGACCGGCACATCGAGGCTTTCCCCTGCCAGGACGTAGTTGCCCGAGCCGCGGTCTATACCGCGTTCGGTGAGCGCGCGGTGCATGCGCTTGATGATGTCGCCGCGTTCGCCGAGCTGGCGCAGCGTCACCTCAGCCTGATCGTCGATCATCCACTGGCCAGGTCCGACTTCACTGGCGAGGCCGAGGGCTGCGAGTTTGCGCAGGCGGCCGACCTTCTCGACGGCGTAGGCGTCGGGCTGGCGGCCGACCTCCGGGGCGACATCGATGACGCCGGTCTTTCCCGCGTCGCGGACAAGCTGCCGATCGAGTTGCGTCCAGCGCTCCGCCTCGATCTGGCGTTCGAGCGTGCGGCGAATATCGAGATCCGTGCGCGGGCCAAGCTCTTGTGTGATGAGGTCACGCGCGCGATCGCGCATGCCCTCCTTGATGTAGTCGCGCGAGATCACGAGGTCCTGGCCGTCGTCGCGGACGCCGCGCACGATTAGATGGACGTGAGGATGCTCGGTGTTCCAGTGATCGACCGCAACCCAATCGAGCCGCGTGTCCAGATCCCTTTCCATCTGGCCGACAAGATCGCGGGTGAAGGACTTGAGGTCCGACATCTCCACGGCGTCGTCCGGTGAGACGATGAAGCGGAAATGATGGCGATCATCTTCGCATCGCCCGGAGAAGGCGCGGCCATCAGCTTCCTCCGTTCCCGGCCCGAACAGTCGGGCCTTTTCTCCATCACGGGTCACGCCGTCGCGGCGGAGATAATCGAGATGCGTGCCGAGCGGCGCGGTGCGGCCGGAGCGCCGCACGACGCGGGCCTTGATGACAGCGCCGCGCGTGCGCGCTGTGATGAGGCGGTTCGCTTGGATGCTGGCGCGCTGGCCTCGGCCGAAGCGCGAGCGATTGGCGGCAACGACGCGCCCGGAGCGCGAGACACCGCCGCCCGCCTTCTTCGCGGCGGCCAGCGCCTGCGCGATGAAGGGCCGAGCCGACTGCGCACGGGTTGACCGGATGCGCCCAGGCCGAACACGAAACTCGTGGTCATCGGCCATGACGCAAGGCCGCAATGTGCGAAAAATCGCGCTGATACAGGCAATTGGGCGTCAGGCGCACATTGCCGATTAGCACGGCAATGTGCGGAGCGCGCCAAAACCTCTTGCAAAAACAACCGCCCGACCGCCGCGCAATGTGCGGCCTTTTATCCTGCCATCGTGCGGTTGTTGTGCCTGCCTCTCCCCCTTGTGCCCTCCATGTCACGCCGGAATGCGACAGAGTGCGAAGGATACTTCCGCAGTTCATCGGGGCGTCCCCCCGTCAGAGCGAGCGACCACGATCGGGGCGTTCGAGTCTTCGGCGGTGTCGGGAGTGCGCGCCGCGACGGAGGAGCGGCTGTCGTTCGACCGCGCGTTTTCCGATGGCGATGTCGCCGAACGATCGTCGGCGGAACGCACGACGAAGAGCGGCGCTTCCCGCCAATCCGGCGGCGGTGGCGGCGCAACCGGTGGCGCGCTCGACGGCGATGGTGCGCCTAGCTGCGGAGCCAGCAGCGCGATGTAGGCCCGCGTTTCGGCGGGCAGGGCGCGGCCGGTATGGACGTATTCGTCGTAGCGGCCAGGCCCCGCATTGTAGGCGCCGAGCATTGCGGGGATCGTGCGATAGCGGTCGAACATTTCACGCAGGTAGGCAGCGCCTGCGAGGATGTTGTCGCGCGGGTCGTAGGGGTCACGCCCGAGCCCATAGCGAACGCGAAGCGCGGCCCAGGTATCGGGCATGACCTGCATCAACCCGAGCGCGCCGGCCGACGATATGGCGCGCACATCGCCGGCGCTTTCGGCGCGTTTGACGGCGACGATCCAGTGTTCGGGAATGCCGAAGCGCTGCGAGGCTTCGGTGACGAAGGCGGCGTGTGGATCGCCAGCGACCGTGCGCGCAGCCGACACGGACTGGGCAAGAGCGGCGTCCGTTGCGCCCGCTGCGAGGGCCAGGCCGGAAAGGAGAAGGAAGGCCATTCGCCGGACGGCGTGATGCCGCCCTCCCGCATCCCGATGGCTTATCGCTGGACGTGGACCGGACATCGGTCAGTCCTTCCCGGCGCGGTCGCGCGGGCGCGACCAGTGCAGCGACCAGGCGTTCCCGGCGTCATCGTCGCAGAACAGATTGGCGCGGATCGGCTGCGGCAGCGCAGGGTCGTCGATCAGTACGGCAACGTATTCGCCCGCGCGCTCGCCGGTGCGTTTCCAGCCCGCGCCGATTTCCGGACCGGCTTCGGCTTTGCCATCGTCGCTGGCGTGAACGCGGTAATCCGGCGCATTCTCGGCATCGGAGGGCTCTGCCGGCACGATGACGACATCGCGGAAGAGCGTGAACGTCTCCAGCTTGCCGGCGAAGCCCGTGTCCTGGCGCGTGAATTGACCAATCTGAGGCATGATGACTTCCTTTGCGGCGGCGTTGGGAAAGCCATCGGTGGGCGCCGCCCCCGCCGATGGCGAGGTGTTCATCGCGTCGGTGCGCGCCATTCGAAGCGGCCCGTTCCGTCCTCGTCTGTCCACAGGGGGACGGCGCGGCCGATGATCTGGTCAGTGGAGGTCAGGCCGAAATAGCGACCGTCCAGGCTGTCGCGGACCTTCCAGTTCATGAGGAAGACTGCGCCGGTCGGGATACGGCGGCAGCCCTGCCAGACCGGGAGGTCGCGCGCGGCGCGATCACGCGGTAGCGCATCGCCCATGTCGACGCCGTCGATCGTGACGGAGAGGTTCGAGCGGCAAACGGTCTGCCCGGAAACGCCGAGAATGCGCTTCAGCAGCGGGACGCCTTTGGGAAGATAGCCGCGTTCGGCCATGAAGGTCGCGAGCGGCTCGGGCGCATCGACCGCAACGAGATCGGTGACGTCGAACGGGCCATCGACGTCGATCGTGTAGAAGCCGATGGGGGCGCTCGCCGATGCGTTCCACAGGAGCTTGATCGGCAACGGGGTGAGCGCCGGATAGCTGATCCCCGTGGTCGCGAGAGCCATGACGATGAAGAGACCGGCGCGCGTCACGACCACGTCCTCCGGCGCAGGAGGACGGCGCGATGCTGGTCGAGCGTATAGGTGCGCGGCTGATGTCCAGCCGCCATCCGGTTGTGGACGTGACGCCAGTGTTCCGGCGAAACGGCGTCCGCCTCGATGCCGATCGCTTCAATTGCATCGACGTGGCGCAGCACGTCTTCGACCTTTGGCCATCCGTCGATCCTGAGCAGGATTTCACCGCCCGGCCGGACGAAAGGCAGCGTCTGGTAGGGCTCTCCGGGCTCGACTGCGCGTACGATGTCGATGCGCGAGATGATCGTGCCGAAGTCGTTGGCCGCCCATCGCACGAACGCGAATACGGTGTTCGGACGGAAGGAGACGACACGCCGGCGGCGGTCGAGGATCTGTTCATGCGCCTCACGGCCGAACCTGATCCAGTATTCGATCTTCTTCTCGACCCACGTCAGTTCGACGTGGGTCATGGTGTCATGGGGGAGCGCTGACGGCAGAGGGCCGCCGCGCATGCGGGGAGCCGCAGTGCCGGTCATGTGGTGTCTCCTGGTGTCGAGGGGAATTCACGCGCGAGCAGCTCGCGCAGCATGTCGGCGACGGTGACGCCGCGCCCGAAGGCGGCGATCTTGATCCGGCCGCGCAGTTCGAGCGTCACATCGATGGTGAGCCTGGCGGTGAACGCAGCGACGTCAGCGGCGCGTGGTGCGTTGTCCGCAGCCTTGATCCATTGGTCGGGATCGGAGGGGCGTGCGGCGAAGCCGCGACGGGGGGATCGTTCGTTCATTGTGCGCCCCCGTCGATCCGCAGACGCAGGAGTTCATCGGCGAAGGCCGCGATCTCGCGCGCGGCCGATGTCGCATCGGCGAGTTCGGCGACCAGGCGGCCGGTCTGCGCGGCGGCGGCGAAGGCGATACGTTGGCCGATGGTGGTGGCGAGCAACGGTGGATCGTGATCGGCCAGGGTCTCGGCTGTCTCGCGGGCCAGGATGGTGCGCGCACCGCAAGGATTGAGCACGAAGCGGGCGACCAGTTCCGGGCGATAGACGCGGGCTTCGCGGAGCAGCGCCAGCATCTCGGCCGATGCCCAGCCGTCGAGCGGCGACGGCTGCACCGGGATCAGTACGAGGTCGGCGGCGAGCAGCGCCGAGCGCATGAGCGCTGCGACACGCGGCGGGCCGTCGATGACGACGTGGTCGACATCGCGGGCCAGCGCCGGCGCTTCGCGGTGGAGCGTGTCGCGCGCCAGGCCGACGACGCCGAACCGGCGCGGCAGGCCCTCATGGCTGCGCTGCTCAGACCAGTCGAGGGCCGATCCCTGTGGGTCCGCATCGATCAGGGTGACGCGCTGACCGCGCCCAGCGAGTTCGCCCGCGAGGTTGAGCGCCAGCGTCGTCTTGCCGACACCGCCATTCTGGTTGAGGAACGCGACGATCATCGCGCACCTCCAGGCCGATCGAGGAGCGGAAGCTGATCGGGGGAAGCCGGTTCGCTCTCTTTCCGGCCCGTCTGAGCGGCTGGAGCACCCTTGCGCGGTGATTTGCCGGCGGCGCGGAGGCTCGCTGCGGCGGTGCGGATGAGGTTTTCCACATCGCGCGCGCGCTCTTCAAAGTTAGATTCTTGGTTAGACTCTAAGTTAAGGGCGCGAATCCGCCCACGATTTCCAGACGTTAAGGCCGGCTTGGGTTCCTGATGGCACGAGCCTCGGGTTCCCGATGGCACGATAGGTCGGGTTCCCGATAGCACGAGGCCGTCCACAGGTTTTCCACAGGCGGCCAGTGGCTCGAAAGCCAGCAGCGTGCGCCCGCCGATTTCCACTTCGAGCGACAGGAGGTAGCCGGGCAGTGGTTGGCGTCGCACGATGTCGCGCAGTTCGAAGGCGAAGCGCTTGAACGGCGACAGGCTGCCGGATTTGAGGTGGAGGTGGCGTAGGTCGAAACGCCAGCCGCCGCGCTGACGGCCTCCGTGTTTGCGCACGATGCGGTAGAGCCAGCGATCGAGGCCGCCGGTGAGATCGAAATAGGCCGGATCGATGGTGAGGATGAGCGCGTCATCGAGGACGGCCTTGTAGAACCAGTCGGGGACGATCAGCTCGATGCCATCCGGTCGTCCTTGACGATCCGTGCGCTCCTGCCACTCGTTGATCCACGAGAAGCGGTGACGGCGGCCTTTGGCGGGTTGGCGGATCGACGTCGAGATGGTGGTCGATTGCAGCCGGTCGAGCGCGGCCTTGAGCCGCTGATAATCGCGCTTGGATGTGCCGCGCCCGACATAGGTGAGGATCTCATAGGGTGTCGCCGCCATCAGACGCGAGGTGCGCAGGCCCGCGTCGCGGGCCTCGACGATCTGGCTGGCGGCCCAGATCAGGATGTCGGCGTCCCAGATCGTGGCCATGCCATGATCGGGAACGGCCTCTACCCGGATGGAGACACCGCCCGCCGAAAAGTCGATCGGCGCTATGCGGTGCGATTTCGAGAGGGAGAAGAAGGGATGGGCCATGAGATCCTGCGCGTCTCGTGGCGCGAAGTCGCCGGGAAGCGCGCGAAACAGGTCGAGCTGCCCACGCTCCGAAGGGTCACGACGACGCACCACCATGAAAGAGACCGGCCACAATCAGCGTGCGTATCGGCCGGCGATCTGGCCGGTCGGCAGCGTCTGGCGCTTTGCGGGAAGCACGGAGCCGCGCGGATCGGACGTCGAGGTTACGGCGCCGCGCTCGGCCCAGGTCTCCAGATCGTCGACCGAATAGACGACGCGCCCGCCGAGTTTGTGATAGGCCGGACCAGTTCCGTAGGTGCGGTGTTTTTCGAGGGTGCGCGCGGACAGGCTGAGAAATTCAGCGGCTTCCTTGGTCCGCAGGTAGCGTGGCGGGAGCGCGGCGGTATCGGGTCGCATGGGGCGGGCCTCCGTGGGGTTGCTGGGGGCCGCTGGCGATCAGCGGCTGACAGCGACAACGGTGGCGGAGAACCTCCGGCGGGATGGATGGGGGACTTGGGATGGCTAAATTCCCCACCCCTGTTGTTGGCGCAGGCTAGGTGCGCCGACGATGCCGAAGCAGGTGCAGATAGCCGCCATCGATGAGGGCCAATCCGGCTTCGGCGAAGGCGATCACGGCATCCCGCAGCGGCGAGGTCTTCCAAGGATCGGTATCGATGCGCGCCGCGCCGTAGATTGCGATGGCGATGTCGCGATAGGTCGCGCCGTTCATGCGGCCGTCGGCAGCACGAAGTTTGAGGCGAAAGCGGCGGCGCTGCTCGGCGGTCATGCGCGTGTCGCGCAATGGCGGACGCTGGAGCCAGGCGCGCGCGAGGCGTGTCAGCGCATCAATGCGATCGAGGATGTCGTCATCGATGGGGACGACCGCCGCAAGCTGGTCGTGTGCGGATATGCCGGGTAGGAAGAGTAGCTGGAGGTTGTGCTCGGGAAGACCGGCATAGGTTCCTTCAGGGCCATCACGGCCCGCAGCGAAGCTGTCGGCGAGGCTGTTTGAGCTGGACGGCAGAAAGTTCGGTCGTGCTGTCAAAAAGAGGACGGCGGGATCGCTCTGCGGCGACCACACCACCTGTTGCTGTAGGGCAGAACGACCTGGTCTTGCGGGGAAATCGCAACCCCCAGCGCTGCTGCCTGTCGTCAGGCAGCGGCTGAGTCTCGGCGCCAGCATCGACCAGACTGGCGTAATCGTCCTGATAAGGGCGGTATCTGCGAAGGCACTCCCAGGCGAGACCTTCGATCGGCAGTGTATCGAAGAAATCGTAGCTGCGGTCGTCTCGCCAGTTCGATGTATCGGGCCTCATCGCATCAACTCTCCCGCGTGGTGCGCGTAAGTCGAGCGTGTGATTTTTCGGGGCACGACGAGGGTGTTGGAAGTCCGGAGGAGGGCATTGCGTGATGTCGAAAGGGCATCACGCAGGTTCGCAAGCCTCTCAGCGGTGAGCCTGTCGCAGGAGATGCCGATAGCCGGTGTGTGTCATCCACCGGGCGCGTTCGAGATGGCTGTCATGGATGCGTCGGCAGCGCTCGGGTTCACGGGCGGGATCAAGGTCGAACAGCACCCGCACGGCTTCCTCCCAATGCGCGCCGTCAGCGGCCGCATCCAGCAAGCGCATGTATAGTTTGGCGTGCGACTTGTCGTAATCGGTGAGATCTTGCCCCGATGGCGCAAGGTCCCGGAATGGTGCGGTCATGGTGCAGACTCGGCGAATATGCGGTGCCTGTCTATTATCCATGTTTGATCCGAAATGGAGGCAGTGCAAATGATGGGGAACCTGGCTGCCCACAGGTCAGCGTAAGCCTGTAGATCGGTTCGGCTTGTTTCCGCGATCATCGACCAGAAGCACTCCTTGCCCTCGGTCGGTCGACAGGAAGACGATGCCGGCAGCTTCCAAAGCCCTGCGTGCCTGATCGCGCGTCGTCTCGTACACATCGAGCCCGCTTTCGGATTCGAGGCGCTTGAGCGCGGTCAGCGATAGGCGGGCCTTGTCAGCGAGCGTCTCCTGTGTCCAACCCAGCAACGCGCGTGCGGCCCGTGATTGTCGGGCGGTGATCATGCATGATCACCTCCCATCGCAACCGGCGCGCGCTCCAGAACTACGGCTATTTTAGTCGTATTATCCCGTTTCTGCCAGCTCAAAGAGGTTGCCGAAGGGCCGTGTTGCGCTGCCGCCGATTTGCTGATTCGGGCAAACGAGGCGCTGTCGTCAGTGAAGCGAAGGTTCTGCGGGCTGGCTTTTGCAGTAAAGCTGGAGGGCGCGCCTTCGGTGTGACCCGACTATTTGGGGCACTCATCTGCGATCGGGTGCGATCTGAGCAGGAAGGCGGCCCCGACCTTTCGGCCGGGGCCTCGTGAAGCCGCCTCAGTCTGCGCGGCGGCCGTTGGGGCGGGACCAGATCAGCGAGTAACCTTCACCGTCCTCGTCATCGAAGAGGTTGGCGTAGATCGGAGCGTTGAAGCTCGGATCGTCGAGCTTGAGGCCCAGATAGTCGCGGCCCTCGTTGGAGCGCTTGGACCAGGCGGCGCCGATCTCGGCGCGGCCGACCAGGACCCGGTGGCTGGGGGCGTTCTCGCCGCTGGCGCGCAGGTCGGGGACGATGCGCACGCCTTTGGCCTGGACGCTGAGGGTGACGATTTCGCCGCCGAATTCGTTCGAGCCGGTCTTCTTGAAGGTGCCGATGGTCGCCATTGTAAGTCTCCGTTTTCCGTTTCGAGCCCGCGCCATTGCGGCCTCGATGGCGATCGACCGGACGGAGGCGAGCGACGGCACATCGCTTGCGACCGCAGCAAAGCGGAGGATGGCGCAGACACGACTTTGTTGTTTCGCGAGGAATGACGGCGCAGCCGGCAGGGGAAGAAAGTCGGGGCCAGCCGTTGTGGCTTA
Organism: Camelimonas sp. ID_303_24; assembly: GCF_053543495.1. Lineage (NCBI taxonomy): Bacteria > Pseudomonadati > Pseudomonadota > Alphaproteobacteria > Hyphomicrobiales > Chelatococcaceae > Camelimonas > Camelimonas sp. ID_303_24. The sequence continues at coordinate 27,448 of NZ_JBLLJM010000016.1, read as the reverse complement.
GGCGCTCGAGGCAAAGCCGTCCTTCGGCCAGATCAGGCCATTGAAGAGGCCGTTTTGGCGCGGGTGCTGGACGGATCGACGGCGGAGACGGCGGCGACCTTCGCATTGGCCTGGGAAGTCCGACCGGCGATCACAGGCGTAGACCTCGCTTGAACAGGCCTGCGCTGCGCATTTCGCCATTCTGCCAGCTCTGACGAAACGCCTCGACGCTGAGGGGCTGCCGGCCACGATGTCGTTGCCGCCCCGACGCGCTCCATCGTTCCGTGACAGGTGGGCGCAGCCGATGCTTCGCGATGCCGCTTCCCCATCGGGCGACCAGATGGCGTGGAGGGCAAGGTATGTGCCGCTGGATCCCGCCGCGATGGGCGCTGCGGGTTTAGGCGTGGGACACATGCCCGGCAGATGGGTCGGAGGCCGCCATTCCAGTGATGCGCACGAAGGCGACGATGCCGACCGCGATCGCTCCGATGACGGAGAACACGGTCTGCCATGTCTCCGATGGCATGGTGTGTTTCACGATGCCATGGGTGGCATGGAATCCGGCGACGACGGCGGGGGCGACGAAGGCTGCGGCGATGAGCAGGCGTGCCCAGGTCGGACGGACGGTGGCGAGCAGGAATTGGCCGATGCCGAAGGTCAGGCCGGCGGCGACAAAGCCGACGACAATCGCGCCGAGCCAGCCCGCGTCGGTGCCGTAGGCCCATGTGCCGGCAGTCACGCCCGCGAAGAACGGAAGAGCGAACACCGCAAGCGTGAAGAGGAGCCAGCAGAGGAAACCGATGGCGGCGATGCTGAGGAGAATACCGATGAAGATCATGGTGGTGTCTTTCGTCAAATGTCAGACGGACGCGCCACCACCACCACCACGGCGCACATGCGAGATTAGCAGAATTCGAGCTGCGGGGGGAGCAGAAGCGTGAAGCATCCGCCGACTGCGCGACCCGGTTCGCCTCATGAGGCGAAGGGGTCGATTTCGCCGACGATGGCGTTTTCATCGCCATCATATTCCGACGCCGGGGTGACGGAGAGCGTGCCGTCTCCGGCGCGATAGATGACGATGGCCGCCATCAGGGTGGTAGCGAGGCTGAAGGCGAAGGCGTGAGCGGTTTGGAAGGACATCGACCTGGCTCCTGTTTGAGCGGAGGTCCATCCCCCGCTGACAGGCGGCCGAAGAGTTCGGCCGGTGGCCGCAATCACCGTGCAGGCGAAGCCGGAGCGGCGGCACGCTATGCGTAGTCCGACCCTTTAAGGGTTGATGGCGTCAGGCCATCGGCTGAACCCAAGGATCAGCGTCTTGAAGCGGGGGTAGTCGTCCGATCAGGAGACCGGGTTGTCTGCATGCCGCGTGGACTGTTGCTGCCGGCTCGGCTGGCGTCACTTGCGCTGCCGGTGGCCGGATGTCAGCGCCCGGTCTTCCAGGGATCGATGACCGTGACATTCGCGGCCTCGAATGCGCTGCTGTCGCGCGTGGCGACGGCAAACCCCTTGGCGGCTGCGATCGCTGCCATGTAGCCGTCGGGAGTAGGGAAGCCTTTCCCGGCCGTTCGGGCTTTGACGGCGAGATCCGCATAGCGGCGCGCAGCATCGATATCGAACGGGAGGACGCGGTCTGCGAACAGTTCCATCACCCCATCCAGGGCTTCGGTGAGACGCTCCTTGCGCTTGCCTTCGGGGAGCGCGCCGATGCCGAACATCAGCTCGGCGATGGTGACGCTGGAGAGAAAGAGCGTTTCCGCTGCCTGCTCGTCGAGCCATGCGCGCACGGCCTCGTCGGGAGCGGGCTTCATCGCCTCCGATACGACATTGGTGTCGAGGAGGATCATTCGAAGCTCATCGGCTTGGCGGGCGCCTTGTCACGAGCCTGGTCGAGGGCCTCGACATCCTCATTGGTCAAGCCGAGGCGGCGGCTGCGTTCCGCGAGCGCCGTGCCGAGCCGGAGGCGCGTATCGGGGCGGACAGCCATTTCGAGGATGTCGCGCATTTCCGCTTCGGCGCTGCGGCCGTGCTGCGCCGCCCGCACCTTGAGGGCGCGGTGTGTCGCGTCGGACAGATTCCTGATCGTAACTGCGGGCATGATAGCGCCTCCTGCAAGTGCGATAGCGATGATAGCATAATATAAGAATTGCTATCATTTTTCAAGGCGACCGGTCCCGGCGGCGCTTACGCGCCGCTCGAGCCGAACCGATAGACCGGGATACCCATCTTGCGCGCCTTGTCGGCTAGGTTGTCCTGAATGCCGGTGCCCGGGAAGATCACGACCCCGATCGGCACGATGCCGAGCATCTGGTCATTGCGTTTGAACGGTGCCGCCTTGGCGTGCTTCGTCCAGTCCGGCTTGAAGGCGACTTGCGGCACCTTGCGGCTGTCGGCCCAGCGGGAAGCGATCTTTTCGGCGCCTTTCGGCGAGCCGCCATGCAGCAGCACCATGTCGGGGTGCTTGGTATGGATCTGATCGAGCTTGGCCCAGATCTGCTTGTGATCGGCGGTGTCGCCGCCCGAGAAGGCGATCTTCGGGCCGGCGGGTACGAGTACCTCGGTATCCGCGCGCCTCCTGGCGGCGAGGAAATCCCGGCTGTCGATCAGCGACGCGGTGAGGTTGCGATGGTTGACCCGTGATCCGGTGCGTTGCGACCAGGGTGAGCCGGTGGCGACGAGGTAGCGTCCAGCGGCGGCTTCGCGGAAGGTTTCCATGCCGTCGCGGCGGTCGATCAGGTTCATGCCGATGTCGATGAGGTGCTCGAGCTGGAGGGACTTCACCTCGGAGCCATCCTGTTCGCGCTGAAGCTGCCTTTGCGCCTGCTCGTTGTCGTCGAGCTTCTGTTCGATGCGGTCCACGGCGCGGTGGAACATATTGACGGTCGACCAGAGGAGATCGGGGAGATCGAAGTCGAGGCTGGTGTCGGTGATCGTGGCGACCAGGGCGTCGAAGATGTCGGCGACGGCGCCTTCGATGATGTGGTCTTCCGGTGGCGGGCGCTGGTCCAACTCGTCTTCGGAGGGGCGATAGCCGTGGAGCTGCAAGTCCTGGATCAGATGGTCGGTCGGGGATGACTCGTGGTGTGGTTCGTAGTCGTCGTGCTCGCTCATGGGATGCTCCGTCGGCAAGGACCGCGACCGTCGCGGCCTTCATGGCGACGAAGCCGTCGGGCGGGACGGACCTGCACGCGGAGCGAAGCGTAGGGCCGAAGCGCCAGCGGAGGATGGCGAAGGCCGGCGATTTTGTTTCGCGATGGAAAGGCGCGGGTTCGGGGTCCCCGCGCGGCCCGCCGCGTGGGGTGGACATGCGCTGCCGGAAAATCGTCGGCCGCAGCCATTGCCTTGTCCGGCCCGGCTGATGGCCGATCGCCCTCTCGAAGGCCGAGGCGCGGTCCTTTTGCCGTCACTGGCGCATCGTTGCGGGCATGGCGGCTGTACGCCGCTCCCCAATCCTTTCCGGCTAAGCGGCCAGGTTCATGAAGCGTGCGACGTCGTCTGGAGCGAGCTGCACTCGAACGCCTGCCCGAAGCGCATCGATACCGAGCCGCCGCAGATCCTCGTTGAAGTCCCCGAACGCCGGCGACAATGGAATGGCCTCGATTCCCTCGGCGTTCGCCCGTTCGATCAGCATGTCCCGCGCGCCGTCACCGGCCGGATCGTCGTCTCGGACGATATAGAGCCGCCGCAAAGTCGCCGGGAATAGGATGGCGGCCAGATGCGCTGCCGAAAGCGCCGGCGCCATCGCCATATCGGGCAGGACCTGCCGGAGCGACAGCATGGTCTCGATACCTTCGCCTGCCGCCATCACGCTGCCGGGCGCACCGATGCGGACTGCATTGCCGAGGAGATCCCCCATCGCCTTGCGCGGTGTGTCGATGGGGGCTTTGTCGGAGCCGTCAGGCGCAAGCCAGGTGCGGTGCGCGCCGGTGATCTTGCCAGCGAGGTCGGTGACGGCGGCGATCATGGCCGGCCAGGTCTCGGTCGGGCCATCGTCGGGCTTGTAGTAGCAGCGGGGGTGGAAGCGCAGGTTTCCGGTTCCGTGCAAAAGCACAATGCCGCGTTTGCGCAGATAGGTCTGCACAATGGTCCCGGTGATCGGTTGCGTCATGGCGATGAGACGGCGTGCCGCCTCGGGCGACCCCGATGGCGCTGGCGCCAGTCCGCGGCGTGATGCCGGCTCGGGTTCGGGATGCGGCAGGCTGAGGAAGGTACGCGCCTCTTGAGCAACGTCTGCGAAGTCGATGAGGCCCAGCGATTCCCGGATGATGTCGAGAAGGTCGCCATGTTCGCCGGTGGCGGCGTCGGTCCATTTGCCTGCCGGCCCCTTCGGTGTGTCACGCAGGCGCACGAACATGGAGCGGCCTGCGGCATTGCGAGCATTGCCAACCTGCCAGTAATTGCCCTGCCGGTGGCCGTTGGAGAGATAGTGGCGGCAGACCGCCTCGGCCTGTCGGCCGAGACGGTGTGCCAGTTCAGAAGCGTCCTGCCGAGCCATCACGCTGCCTCACGCTCGCTGATCCGCTCGACCGGATAGGTGGCGATCAGCTTGCCGATGATGGCGGGACCAGAGGCATCGACCGGAACGAAGAAGCGCAGCTTCCACGAGATGATCTCGCTGAAGAGGCCATAGGCGCGCAGGCGATCCCGCATGGTGTCGGTGAAGCCGGACAGTTCGATCCGGTTCGCGCCCATGACGCGCGCGCGGCGAAGCTGGAGCCCGCTGGCCAGGTCGAGGATGGTGCGACCATCCACCAGAGCGGCGTAGGCATCATCGCTGCTGAGGTTGGCCGTTCCCGTCGAGGCGGCATTCATGGCCCAGGCGGGCGAAACCCGCCGCCCGATGATGCGTTCGCCATCATCGGTCTGGAGCCGATAGACGCGCGTCGACTCGTTCGGCAGGCGCTTCCACACCGGCAGGAGCAAACCGCTGACCATGTGGATGGCGCCATCGGTATAGGCCGGCACTTCGGCGACTTCACGTTGCCAGACCGCTGCAAAGCTGTCGCGAGCGGCTTCCTGCCAATGGCTGTCTTCCATCATGGCGAGGCTTGCGTGGTGCTGCTCCATCGGCCGGATCAGGCGGACGCGACGTTCGATCTCGCCGTCGTCGTGCATGATGGACGGCGCCGGCACCTGGACAGCAGCGCGTCCCGACCGCGCGTTGATGAGCAGCCGGGCATGCGGATCGTCGAGCCAGTCGAGCGCCGTATCGAGCGTGGTCGGTTGGTTTCGGCGGCGCTCGGTGATGGTGAGCAGCCGCGTTTGTGCGCCCGTTGCCGGATGGGTGTAGATGGTCGTGCGCTCCGCGACGACGAAACTCTCCGCCGTCAGCGTTTCCAGCCCGACATCATAAACGCCGCTGGCGATGGCTCCGGCCACCTTGGCGTCGAGTAATTGCTCGAAGGCGGTGAAGAGGATGCCCTGAAGCTCGATGGTCAGCGCCAGCAGGCGGTTGAGGAACGTGGTGATCGGCGGCAACTCGTCCTTGATGCCGTTGTCATGGGTCAATTTCAGGCCGGTCGCGGACTCGAAGCGACCCAGCGAGCACCCCTCGACCTTGCCGCGCACGATCAGAAAGTAGAGTTGGCACAGCGCATCGCGGGCGTAGCTCGATTCCAGATTGTCCTCGGGCCGGAACAGACCCTGGCCGCCGGTCTGGCGCTGACCGCGCGTGATCGCGCCCAGCGTATCGAGCCGACGTGCGATCGTGGACAGGAAGCGTTTCTCGGCTTTGACGTTCGTGGCGATCGGGCGGAACAGCGGCGGTTGCGCCTGGTTGGTGCGATTGGTGCGGCCCAGACCCTGGATGGCGGCGTCGGCCTTCCATCCGGGTTCGAGCAGATAATGCACGCGCAGACGCTGGTTCTTTGCTGACAGTTCTGCGTGATAGCTGCGGCCGGTGCCGCCGGCGTCGCTGAACACGAGAATGCGTTTCAGATCGTCCATGAACGCGGCCGTCTCGGCAAGGTTGGCGGATGGCGCGCGGTTTTCGACGGCGAAGCGTTCTCCCTTGCGGACGATGCGCCGGGAGCGGCCCGTCACCTCGGAGACCATATCTGTGCCGAAGCGCTGTACGATCTGGTCGAGCGCCCCCGGAACGGGTGGTAAAGACGCGAGACGTTCTATCAGCTCGTCACGGCGCGCGACAGCTTCGCGGCTCTCGACGGGGTGGCCGTCGCGATAGACCGGGCGCGAGGACAGATTGCCCTCGCCATCCGTGAACGGCTCGTAGAGCTGGACCGGAAAGGAATGGGCCAGATAGTCCAGGACATATTCCCGCGGCGTGATGTCGACACGAATATCGTTCCATTCCTCTGTCGGGACTTCCGCCAGCCGGCGCTCCATCAGCGCTTCGCCGGTCGAGACGATCTGGACGACAGCGGCGTGGCCATCATCCAGGTCACGTTCGATGGACCGGATCAGCGTGGGCGTTTTCATCGACGTGAGCAGATGGCCGAAGAAGCGCTGCTTGGCGGACTCGAAGGCCGAGCGGGCGGCGGACTTGGCCTGCCGGTTCAGTGTGGCTCCCCCGCTATCTGGGCTGCCGGTGATGTTGGCCGCCTGCATCGCGGCGTCGAGATGATTGTGGATGACGGCGAAGGCGCTGGCGTAGGCATCGTAGATGCGCCGCTGCTCGTCGGTCAGGGCGTGCTCGATCAGCTCATATTCAACGCCATCGTAGGAGAGCGATCGGGCGGTATAGAGGCCCAGCGCACGCAGATCGCGGGCGAGCACTTCCATGGCCGCGACACCGCCGTCCTCGATCGCCTCGACAAATTCGGCGCGGGTGGCGAACGGGAAATCCTCACCGCCCCACAGGCCGAGCCGCTGGGCATAAGCGAGATTGTCGACGGTGGTCGCGCCGGTAGCCGACACGTAGACGACGCGCGCGTTGGCCAGGGCGTGCTGAAGCCGAAGGCCCGCGCGTCCCTGCTGTGAGGCGGCAACGTCGCCGCGTTCTCCCTTGCCGCCTGCGGCATTGGCCATGGCGTGGCTCTCGTCGAAGATGATCACTCCATCGAAATCGGAGCCCAACCATTCGACGATCTGCCGGACACGGGAAACCTTCTCACCACGGTCGTCGGACCGTAGCGTGGCATAGGTTGCAAACAGGACGCCTTCCGACAGCGTGATCGGCCGGCCCTGAGGGAAGCGCGACAGCGGCGTGACCAGCAGGCGCTCCATGCCGAGCGCGGACCAATCGCGCTGCGCGTCCTCGATTAGCTTGTCGGATTTGGAGATCCAGACCGCCTTGCGGCGGCCGCGCAGCCAGTTGTCGAGGATGATGCCGGCAGATTGACGGCCTTTGCCGGCCCCGGTGCCGTCGCCGAGCATGAAGCCGCGCCGGAAGCGCACGGCGTTTTCGGCTTCGGGCTTAGCTGCCTGCACGAGATCGCAGGTTGCATCGACGGTCCAGGAGCCGGTGAGGAAGTCCGAATGGGCTTCGCCGGCATAGATGACGGTTTCGAGCTGGGCGTCCGACAGGAGATCGGTGATGTTCGCGGGCAGCATCGGCCGATAGGCGGGCTTGGGCGGTGCAACGCTCGCCATGGCCGCCGATTGCACGAGCTTGGTGGGGTGCGCCTGAGAACTGGCAATACGGATCGACTGCAATCCATATTCTTCATAAATCGCGTCCGTGAGGTGGGCGCCTTCCGGCGGCGTCCAGTCCATCGTGTCGTAGGCGAGTTCAACGCCCTGCGGATCCATGGTTGAGCATGCGGTCGGACGCTCAGTGGCGGTGCGTGCGAGATAACCCCGCACGGTGCGCGGCGCCGAGGTCGACACGGGCGGCGCGATGTCGGGCAGTGCGACCGGCAGGCGCGGTGGAATCTGCGCTTCGATCCATGCGAGCAGCGTGGCGACGTCGGGCGCAACGCCGGCGGAGCCAGGGAACGCGGCCGGGTCTTCGGCCGGTAGCTTGTCGATGACGGTGAGCCGCGTTTCGATGCTCGTACCATGCTTGGCATAGACCGAGCCGTGGATCGCCGCAGTGAAGACGACGCGCCCACGCTTCTGAAGCCGAATGAAAGTGTCGCGCCAGGCCGGTTGCTCGGGCCCGAAGTTCGCGCCGGTGATCGTCACCAGACGCCCACCATCGGCAAGCCGCGCCAGGGCCGAAGCAACATGACGCGCAGCGGCGTCGGCGACCCGGCTGGAGACGTGCGCCATCACCGAGAAGGGCGGGTTCATCACGATGACGGAAGGGACGGCGCACGCCGGAAGGTGGTCGTCGATCTGGGCGGCGTCGCATCGCGTGACGGCAAGGGCTGGAAAGAGCTGGCCAAGTAGATCGGCGCGGGTTTCCGCCAGTTCGTTGAGGAGCAGCGAGCCGCCGCTGATCTCGGCGAGGATGGCGAGAAGACCCGTGCCTGCCGACGGCTCCAGCACAATGTCGTGCGGTGTGATCGCGGCGGCCGCGATAACGGCGAGGCCGAGCGGGACCGGCGTCGAGAATTGCTGAAGCGCCTGGGCTTCCTCGGAGCGACGGGTGTGCGTCGGCAGAAGGCCGGTGATTTTCGACAGGGCAGAAAGCCGTGCAGCCGGAGTGCCGGCTTTACGGAAAAGCGCACGTCCGTATTTGCGCAGGAACAGGACGGTCGCGCCTTCACAGGCTTCGTAGGCCGTCTTCCAGTCCCAGGCCCCGCTCGTGTCGGAAGCCTCGAAGGCCGTTTCCATGGCGATGCGAAGATCGGCGTTGTCGATCCGCTGGCCGCGTTCGAGCAGGGTGAGAAGCTGATGGGCGGCGGCGATGATGGCGGACGCGCGGGCAACGGGCGCAGCCGGACCGGCTACGGGCGACATGATGTTCATGGATCGGAACCTCGGGAGAGCGGGAACGGCAGGCCCGGACGGTGCTCTCTCTCGACCGCACGGACTCAAACCCGTCCCGGCGGCCCTCTCACTCTCGAACACGTCGCAGCCGACATGAAAAAAGCGCCTCGGCCGAGCGGCAGAGGCGCTTTGAGGGGGTCAGGCCCAGTGTCCATCGGCGATCTCGCGGGCGACGAGCCTGCGAGCCTTGCGGATCAGGTCATCGCCGCTGGTGTCGATGTGCCCGAAGAACCGGGCGCGCGCGCCGTTCGCGGTCCAATCGGCATAGGCGCAATATTCGCGAGCCTTGGCCCGGAAGACCCGCATGTCGCTGGCCCAATGGGGCTTGGGCTCCACGACAACCGTGATCCCGTCTCTGGTTTCCAGCCAGGGGAGAGATCGCTCGGCGGGCGGGCGCTCGGAATCGGCGGCGAAGATGGCATCGATGTCCATCATGACGCTTCTCCGGGCGTGCCCGGATGGATGAAGCCGCCAGGATCGCCGGGGTCGGGCGGCAGGTAGGCGTCATAGGGATTGCCGTCGGCGAGGTGGCCGAAGGGCGTGAAGACGAAATCACCATCGTCTCGTCCCACCGCGCAGATGACGTAACGCGGGGCGCCGGTCACGGCATCGAGGCATTCCATGAGCGCAAGGTTGCCGTCACCGGCAGCGCGCAGCAGCGTCTGAAAATTGCTCTGGGCATGGGACGGGATGCTCATAGCGGGCCTCCCTCGTCGGAGAGTGTCTGGTTGAGCCAGCCATCGGTGTAGATCCAGTCCACGGTCTCTCCGGTGGCGAGATCGAGGACATGCGCGCCGCCGCCGAAGCCGTCGAGCCGGGGCTTCGAGCAGGTGTTGGCATATTGGAAACCCCAGCGGCCGCTCAGGCTGAATTCCGTGGCGCAGTGCTTCACGAACTGGATCAGACGCTCGGGATCGCCAGTGACGTCGTCGTGCATCCAGAGCTGCGTGCCGCCATGCTCGGGCTGAATCGAGAGGAGGAAGCCCTCGGAAGGCGGTTCCTCCGATGCGCCGGCCTCGGAGAGGCGGTTGTAGAGGTCGAGCGCGCGGGCGGCGTTCTCGGGCGTGCCGACATCGAGCAGGCACGAGAAATGGGTGAAATAGTCGGCCATGACAGGCTCCTGAAACGAGAATGCCCGGCCCGCACGGCACAGCCGTTCAGGCTGCCAGCCGTGGGACCGGGCGGTGTGGAAGATCGGGGTGAGATGCGCGGGACGAACGGCGCCGCCCCGCGCGATCCGCGCTATTCGGCGGCGACGGCGTGCTGGATTTCATCCTCGTCGGTGTCTTCGTCCTCGCCGTCCTCGGTGAGGAAGTCCGGCAAGGTGGTGTCTTCGCCGGTATCGGCCTGATCGCTGGACTCAAGCTGATCGCCATCGATGGACGCCAGGCGCAGCGGTTCGGGCAGCCAGCCGCTGTCGGCCAGAAGGCGCTCGGCTTCCTTGGCCATGTCGCCCTTCTTCATGTGGTCGATGAGCTGCGCGGCCCGCTCTCCGGCGCCTTCACGCACGGCTTCGAGAATGCGGGGTTTGGTCACGCGGCCGAGATAGTTGCCGACCGTGGGCTTCCAGCCTGCGGCCACCATGTCCATGCCCGTAGCCCGCGCGAGCCGGTCGGCCTGCGCCAGACGCACGTCGAGGCCATGCTGGCTGACGCCCGAGCCGGAATAGGGGTTCGGACGCTCGAACAGCGCATTGACGCCGTAGCTGACGCAAAGCGCCAGCAGCTCCAGGCGCGTGCCGTCATCGAGATCGGTCAGCCAGGCCCAGAGCGCCTGATCGTCAGCGGGGATGTGATCCCCCCAGCGTTCGTGGCGATCGTTGACCGCCTGCGCCGATGGGCTGTCCTTCAATTCCTCGGACTGGGCCGAGAAGAAGATGTGGCGGACATTAGCCTCGAGGCAACCGGACGGGTTGGTGTGGATGAAGGTGTCGCTCAGAAGCTTGTGCAGCAACATGGTCATGGCGACGTGCGGATGTTCCGCCAGCGCGTTGCGCAGCGCCAGGGTGCGATGGGCGGTCAACTCGATCACGAGACGCTCGGGCAACGGCTTGATGCCATCTTCCTCATCGTCCTCGGGCTCGGCGGGCTTGCCGCCGATGGTGATGACCGCGCGTTGGACGGCCGGCGTATGGGGCTGGTCGCCCCCGGACGCCTCGCCATCGGGCTCGGCCTGGGGCTCGTCCTCGGCGCGGACATAACCGCGGTCGATCGACAGCGAGCCGTCGGCGTCGAGGCTGACGAAGGCGCCGGCGATTGCGATGTCGGCCTGATCGTAGCTGACGGGGCGGTTCTCGAAGGCCTCCAGGGCCTGCTCGATCTCGCCGAGACGTTGATCGATCACGTCCGGCAACTCGTCGGCCTCGGAATATTCCGCTTCGATCCGGTCATATTCCTCGCGCAGCGCTTCGCGGGTCGCACGCTCCTCGTCGGTCAGATCGACCGCAACGCCGGAGAGTTCACGCAGGCCGTGGTCGTGGCCATAGGGGAAGCTCACCGCGACCTCGATCCACTTCCAGCCTTCCTCGGCGATCTGATCGGCGGTGGCTTTCAGCTTCTCCGCCACCATGCGGTCGAGCAGGACGGGGTCTTGCAGCCAACCGCCGTCGTCGGATTGGAAGAGATCGCGCAGCACGATGCCGCCTGCGGCCTCGTAGGCATCGACACCGACGAAAATGGCCCGCTTGTCCGAGGCGCGAACCGCGGTCTCGGTCAGCATCCGCCGGATCTGATAGGGCTCCTTCTGCCAGCTATCCTTGATCGCGTCCCAGACCTGTTCCTGACGGGCATGGTCGGGGCTGACGGTGAAGGCCATGAGCTGTTCGAGCGTCATGCCGTCATCGGCATAGATTTCGAGCAGGGTCGGCGAGACGGAGGTGAGGCGCAGGCGCTGCTTTACCACGGTGACGCTGACGAAGAAGGCGGCGGCGATGGCCTCCTCGGTCATGCCCTTGTCGCGCATCGCCTGAAAGGCGCGGAACTGATCGAGCGGATGGAGTGGTGCGCGTTCCATGTTCTCGACCAGCGACACTTCGTCGACGAGGATGTCGCTGTTGGCGTCGCCGACGACGCAGGGCACCGTCGCCGTCTTGGCCAAACGCTTCTGCTTCACGAGCAGTTCGAGTGCGCGATAGCGGCGACCGCCGGCCGGCACTTCGAACATTCCGGTTTCCGCGCCATCGGCGTCGAGGACGGGACGGACATGGAGGCTCTGGATGAGGCCGCGCCGGGCGATGGACTCAGCCATTTCCTCGATCGAGACGCCGGCCTTGACGCGGCGGACGTTGGACTGGCTCAGCACCAGCTTGTTGAAGGGGATGTCGCGCGCCGACGACAGGGTGATCTTCTGGATGGCAGTCGCCATGTTCGTTACTCCGCGACGGGCGACCGGGAGACTCTCTCTCGACCTCCAACCCGTCACGAAGCGAAGCGCCGCCCTCTCACTCTAAGAAGGGCAGCGCCGCAGAAGCGGAAAGGCGTGAAGCCGGAGACCCGCTTTCCCGCCTTTCCGGTTTTCAGGTCGATTATGCCGCATGCCGTTCGTCGCCGGCCATGATGTCGTCCGGGCCGAGATCGGCGTCGGGCAGGAAGCCGAGTAGCCAATCGGCCGCCTTGCTCGCCTGGGAGGCGGCGCGGACGATGGCGCGATTGTCCTCGCGCAGCACCTCCAGCCAGGCGCCGATATAGTCGGCATGGCGGACGGTCGGTACGATGCCGAGAGACGCGCAGCAGAAGGCCGCGTTGATCTCGGCCACCAGCTCCTCGAAGGCGTATTTCTTCGTGCCGAAACCGCCGGTCAGGTCGCGGCCGAGCCGGGAGGCATGGCCGCTGGCGTGCCCGAGTTCGTGCAGGGCCGTGCGGTGCCAGTTGATCGGCTCGAAATAGGCCTGCGGCGGCGGCACCTGCACATAGTCGTGCGCCGGCACATAGAAGGCGCGATCGCCGCCGATGCGGAAATCGATGCCCGTCGCTTCGATCAGAGCCTCGACGCGCGGCTCGATGAGGCCAGGCGGCGGCGGTGGAGCGATGGCGGCGATGTTGTCCGGCAGGCCGTCGCATTGCGCGGCGTTGAAGACGGTGAAGCGCTTGAGGAACGGAATCGCGGCGGCGTCCTCGCCGGTCTCGTGGGCTCGGCGCTTCTCGTCCTCCGGCGTGAAGCGGTCGGCATAGACGACGGTCGTGCCGTGCTCGCCCTTGCGGACATTGCCGCCCAGCGACAGCGCCTGGCGGAAGGTGAGCCAACTTTGGCCGGGGAAGCCGTGCTGGATCACCGCCCCCCAGAGGATGAGCACGTTGATGCCGGAATAGTGCCGTCCGGTCGCAGCGTTTCGGGGCATGGCGAGCGGCGCCTTGGCCGCGGCCGATCCCCATGGCTGGACCCAGGGCGCGCGGCCCGCCTCAAGCTCAGCGATGATCTTGTCGGTGATGTCGTCATAGAGGCTCGCCCGGCCTGAGCCGGCACGGGCGCTGTGGTTCTTCCTGGACATCGCGGTTCTCCGCGACGGGCGCCGGAGACCTCTTCTCCAGCCCTCGACCCGTCACGGGAAACCCGTCCGCACTCTCACTCTTTGGGGGGCGTTGCGGGGATCTCCCCGCAGAAGGGGTCGGGCGAGACCCAAGGCTCGACCGCAGGGGAAGGCTTTCCCCTTGTCCCAGCTGTTCCATCCCGGATGTGTTTCCTTGAAAACTGTCAGAAAACTGCGTATGTTCCTGACAGGAGAAAGACGATGACACGGCTGACCGAACAGATTCTGTCGCATATGGCGGGTTTGCCCGAGGGCGCTTCTGTGTCCGCTAAGGGGCTGCTCCATCTCGGCAATCGCGCCGCGGTGGACCAGGCCTTACGATTGCGGTGCGCCGCGACAGTCGGGCGGCGTTCACTTCAGAAAATCCTGGAGCAGGCCGGGATGGCGGTTGCCGGGGCCGCTTTCCGGCTCCGTCCGGATTCCACCAGGCGCTTGCAGGCCGGTGCGGGCGATGATCTCGCCGCCATTGAGGGCGACAGGGTTGGGCGAGATGATGGTAACCGAGCCCTCCGGGGCAATGAACTGCCCCCCGGCCGGGCGCAGCGACAGCCATGCCCGTGGTCCGGTGAAGGCGTTGTCCATGCCGGCTGGCCGGGCCACGACCTCGGGAATGAAGCCGGCGACGCCGGTGACTTTCCGTGAGGTGATCTCGAGATTGCCCCAGGCCGTGATCTGGCCCCGCTCGTTGAGCAGGCTGTCGCGCGCGGTGATCGAGACGCCGCGCGTGGCGTTGATGGCGCCGCCAATGAGACCGATATCGGTCTCGCCCCTGCTCGAGCAGGTGACGCCGCACTGCTTCCGCACCGCGAGCGTCCCGGTCCACAGGCCGAGATTGTGCAGGCGGTCCGTGGTGATCGTCACGGCGCCGTCGAGGCCATTGATCTCACCGGAATTGACCATCTCGCCCGCATCGATGCTCACCGAGGCGCCTGCGATGTAGCCCTGCTGCCCCGCGATCCGGGGCTTGCCGTAATCGGCCGTGATGATCGTGGTCTTGCGACGCTTGCGCCAGAGCGCCCGCCACATGAGACGGCCGCGCCTGCGCACGCTCTGGATCGCGCCGTCACGGGCTCCGCCAGCCATGTCCGTGAGGTTTTCGAGACGCGCAGCCTGCAGGGAGACATTGCCATTCGCGAGCAGGCGGCCGGTGCGGTTGACGATGGCGCCGCCGGCGCTGGCGTGCAGATCGCCATTCGCGGCGAAGGCGATGGCGAGACGGTCGGCGTTCTCGCTCAACAACCGGATATCGCCCGCGGCGACCAACGTGACGGCGCCGCGTGAAAGCGGGTCATCGCTATCCCGGTTCGCGCCGCTGATCATGCCGGCGATATCGATGTCGCCGGTTCGCGCCAGCAGGCTCACCGCCCCCCGGATAGTCTCGATGCGGCTTTGGGCTTCCGGTGCGTTGAGAACCTCAACCGCCGCGCCGGAGATCCTGACCGAACGCTCGCCCGTGATCCTGGCTCCCTGCGCCGTCACCTTGCCGCCCGCGTCGATGCTGAATTCGCCGATCGACGCCATGCCGCGACCGGCGAACCGCACGCCGGCGCCCGCAGCTGTCGCGGCGAGCCGGACGCGGCTGGCCGAGAGCGCGCCGCGCGGGGTGACGTCGATCAGAATTTCGCTGGTCGCGCCATCGCCAGTGCGGCGCTCCCGGACGACGCCGCGCACGGTGCTGTTGGCGGGCGCGGACGGGTCGAGGACGATTTCGGCGTTGCCGGCGGTCAGGTCGATGGCGGCGAAAGGGCTGGCGTGCGCATTGGTCACCGGCCCGTCGATCTTCATCCGGCCGGCGATCAGTTGCAGCGAGGTCAGGGTACCGGAAAGCCCCGCGCCTTCGACGGTGATGTCGCCGGAGCCGGCGCTCACCACCAGCTCGCGCCCATTGGGGCCAGACCCGTGGCGCACCCGCCCGCCGGAAAGAATGAGACCGCCGATATTGATGAAGCGGCCGCCGTCAACGGTGATGCCGTTGGGATTGGCGATAATGACGTGGGCCTGGCGTCCCTCCACGGTGAGCGGACCATTGAGAAAGCTGCGCCGGGCCGACGTGACCTCGTTGATGATCATATTGGCGTTGACGCCGGTGTTGACCAGATCGACGCCCGCGACGGGCACGGAAAAGCTGCTGTAGCTGTTGTGGCTCACGCCGCCAGGCGCGGTGGGGGCGATGCCGACGGAAATCCGGCCGGCGGGCGAAGTCGTAACCGAGGTCACGGTGGCGCCGTCCGGGACGACCGGCTGGGCGGAGGCAGGCGCGCCGGACAGCGCCAGCAGCAATCCCGCCGCCGGCCAGACCAGGCGGGGCTCCGGGCGGAGCATGGCAGGCCCCCGGCGGGGGCTGGCCGGCGCGGCGCCCGCCGCATCTGGCGCACCTGCGCCGCCTCGCGTCCAGGCGGAGGAGGGCGCCGGCGTTGCGTGCGAAACTGTCGCCATGCCAGTGAGTTGGCCCTTGAGTTGGCCCGTCATTTGCCCCGCGCTCCCGGCGCCCGGATGGCCGCGACGGCCTTGCTGAACCCCTCCAGTGGGACCTTGACATCGACGGGCGTGCTTTTTGACGTCCAGACGCGCACCTTTGCCTGCCGTCCCTTTTCCAGGCTGGCGAGCACCTGGCCCTCAAGAGCGAAGCCGGCATGGCAGCCGCCGGCTTTGCAGGTTTCATAGAGCAGCCTGAACGGCTTGCGGCCATCAACCGAGATCTCGATGCCCGGCGCGAGATAACCGCCGGACGGCACCGAGATGATCGCGACCGGATGGCGGCTGCCCGCGACCATCAGCGCTGTCATGGCGAACACGGGTTGTGGCGATCCGGCGACGGTCTGGCGCTGGGACGCGCGGCACGGGGCCGGCTTCATCTCCGCCCCCGCTGGCTCGCAACTTACCTCCCACGCGCCCATGCGTTCGACGGCCTGGGCGCCCGGCCCCGGCAGGGCCACCACGAACATCGCAACCAGCAAGAGCGGACGGAGAGCGCCCGGAGTGACGGCGCCGCGCCAGAGGCGCGCGGCAGCCCAGCGTGAAAAGGTCGCGCGGGGCGCGGGATGCGTGCAAATGATTTTGTTCGACATCATACAATCTGAATGAATAAATAATATAACTACGCGAATTTAAATGAAACTAATGCAACAGTTGCAATATACATTTCAGAAATTTCGAATAATAGCGTGACTATATAAAGAACATCATTCATATGTACAGGCCGAAAGCGCCCGTTCCTGCGGGCGTGCTGAAGCTTTTGCGTGGTCCCGGGGCGTCCCGTGCTGCCGCGACGTCATCAACGGGACGGTTTTCCAGATGCACATCAGACGATCCGCACGGGGCTGCGGGACGCGCGGCGTTCTTTTGGCCATGCGCTCCGGGCTGCTGGCCCGCTGTTTCAGCCTGACGCTATCCACGACCCTGAGCGTGCAGCCGCTACTGGTTTCCCTTGCGCACGTTTCGCAGGCGCAGGCGCAGGTGATCGCCGATCCGACCGCGCCCATCCAGTTTCGCCCCGGCGTCACCGCGTCCGGTTCGGGCGTTCCGGCGGTCAATATTGTCGCCCCGTCGCAGGGCGGCCTCTCGCACAACCGCTTCCGCGACTACAACGTCGATACCCGTGGGCTGATTCTCAACAACTCCGGCCTTGGCGGAACCTCGATCATCGGCGGGGCAGTCAGCGCCAACCCCAATCTGGTCGGCCGGCGGCCCGCGAATGTCATCCTCAATGAGGTCACCGGCTCATCAAAGTCGAACCTCAACGGCCCGACCGAGGTGTTTGGCGCGCGCGCCGACGTTATTGTCGCCAATCCCAATGGGGTCGGCTGCGCCAGTTGCTCCTTCATCAACGCCGGCCGGGTGACGCTCTCGACCGGGACGCCGATCCCCAATTACCAGACCGGAACTGTCGCCTTTGACGTGCGGCGCGGCGCGGTTTCCATCTCGGGCGGCGGCGTGTCGGGCCCAGGCGGCCAGCCGCTGGCCGCCATCGACCTGATCGGCCGGCAGTTGCGGATCGACGGTCCCGTGGCCGCTGACGGCCGGGCGCGTCTGCGCGCCGGAGCGATGCGTTACGACCAGAGCGGCGATATCGCCACGGCGCTCGATGGCGCCGGGATCGGCGCCGTTGCCGGACCAGCCATCGCGTCATCGGCTGCTGGCGTCATTCGCGCCGGGGCGATCTCCGTCCTGTCGACGGACGTCGATCTCGGCGTCGCGCTCGGCGCGGATGTGGCGGCGCTCGGGCTCGCCCAGCCCGCCCCGGCCGGCGGCCAGCCGCAGCGGCTTCCCGCTGACATCGTCATCAGGAGCGCCGGCGATGTCGCCATTCAGGGCTCCGCCGCAACCGGCGATCTCCATGTCGAAGCAGCCGGGCGCCTTGGCCTGGCGGCGTCCGGCCATCAGGCGGCTGGCGGCATCACCCTGGCGGGACGCGACATCCACATCGCGTCCGGCGCCCAGGTCCGGGCCGGCGGCGCCATCGTCGCCGATGCGCGCGATGCGCTGGCAAGCCGGGGCGCCCTGGCGTCCGGCCAGTCCGTCAGCCTGGTGGCATCCGGCGACATGCAGGCCGGCGGCTCCATTGCGGCCAATGGCCGGGTGGCGCTCGAAGGCGGCGCCGTCACGACGCATGGTTTTCGCGCGCGCGGCGAGCATGTGGCGCTCTCTGGCGTCGGCGCGGTGCGGCTGGAGGCGACAACGCTCGTGTCGGCTGGCGACGTGGCCGTCACCGGCCGGGACATCGCGCTTGAACAGGGCGTCGGCTTTGTCGCGCCAGGGATCATCACGCTCGACGCCACGCGCGATCTGACCAATGGCGCGGTCCTCGACTATCCGGGCCTGCGCCTGTCGATTGGCGGGACGCTGCGCAACGATGCAACCGGCGCCATCGTCCAGGACAGCCTGCTGTTCAACCTGTCCGGCGATCTCCAAAACGCCGGTCTCCTCCATGGCCGCAATTCAGTCACGGTGAACGCGGGCAATTTCATCAACGCGGCCAGCGGAACCATCTACGGCGGCGATATCGCGATTGGCCTGCGTGGCGGCGCCAGCAACCCGGGCAAGATCCTGTCTGAGCGGATCCTCGCTATCGTCGCGCAGGATGCGGTCAGCAGTGACGGGCAGATGCGGGCCAATGACCGCCTGACCCTGCGCGCCGCCGCTTTTGCTTCCGGCCAGACTACCGCGCTTGCGGAGGCGGCCAGCATCGACATGGCGGTTGCGGGCGCGTTCGGGAACGGCGGCCGTGTGTTCGGCCGCGATCAGCTCATTCTGACAGCCGGCGCCCTGGCGAACGCCACTGACGCCACGATCGTCTCCGGCGCGGCCGCGTCACTGACCCTGGCGGGAGATCTGCGCAACAGCGGCGAGATTGGCGCGGTTGGCGATCTGTCAATTGCCGGGGCCCACGCCGTCAACAATGCCGGGCGGGTGATCGCCCGGGACGGGACGTTGCGCCTCACCGCCCAGGGAGCGGTCCGTTCGGAGGGAGCCATCGCGGCCCGCCAGGCGTTGCTTGTCGACGCCACCGGCTACCACGGCGCAGGGCCGGCAGCCCGGCTTGAGGGCAGCGACCTGACCCTCCGGCTCGGCCAGGGCGACTTTGTCAACCTTGGTCAAGCCGTCGCCGAAAACGCCGTGGCAATTACGGCGGGCGCTTTCGACAACAGCGGAGCGGATGCGCGCATCGCCGGCGCGACGGTGCAGCTGGACCTTGCCGGAGCCGCCGCCAACAGCGGCGCCATCGCCAGCCTGGGAGCTTTCGATCTCTCCACTACGGCCCTCGTCAACAGCGGCTCCATCCTCGCCAATGGCGCCGGCGCGCTCACGCTGGGGAGCGGGGCGTTCGCCAACAACGGCCAGGCGCGCTTCGGCGGCGACCTGACGCTCGCCGCAAGCGGCTACGAAGGCGGCGCCGGCGCGCGGCTTGAGACCGATGGCGCGCTGATGGCGACGGTCGGCGGCCGGTTCGGCAATGCCGGCAGCGTGCAGGCGGCTGGTCCGTTGACGGTTGCGGCCACCTCGCTCGGGAATGGCGCCGGCGCGCGTCTGGCCGGCCAGAGCGTCAGCCTGACGGTGCGCGGCGATCTCGCCAACGCCGGCATTCTCGGCGCGGTGGATGATCTGACAATCCTTGCCGCCGGGCCGGTGGCCAACGCCGGCAGCCTGCTGGCGCAAAATGGCGCGCTGGTTCTGCAGGCGGATGGAACCGTCGCCAATAGCGGCGACATCCTTGGTCAAACGGGCCTCGCGCTTGTCGCCACCGGCTATCATGGCGCGGCGCCCGCCGCACGTCTTGGCGGCCAGACGCTTTCCGTGCGGCTCGGCCAGGGCGACTTTGTCAACCTTGGCCAGGCCGTCGCCGAAAACGCCGTGGCGATCACGGCGGGCGCTTTCGACAACAGCGGGGCGGATGCCCGCATCGCCGGCGCGATGGTGCGGCTGGACCTTACCGGAGCCGCCGCCAACAGCGGCGCCATCGCCAGCCTGGGAGCTTTCGATCTCGCCACTACGGCCCTCGTCAACAGCGGCTCCATCCTCGCCAATGGCGCCGGCGCGCTCACGCTGGGGAGCGGTGCGTTCACCAACAACGGCGAGGCGCGCTTCGGCGGCGACCTGACGCTCGCCGCAAGCGGCTACGAAGGCGGGGCCAGCGCGCGGCTTGAGACCGATGGCGCGCTGATGGCGACGGTCGGCGGCCGGTTCGGCAACGCCGGCAGCGTGCAGGCGGCTGGTCCGTTGACGGTTGCGGCCACCTCGCTCGGGAATGGCGCCGGCGCGCGTCTGGCGGGCCAGAGCGCCAGCCTGACGGTGCGCGGCGACCTCGCCAACGCCGGCATTCTCGGCGCGGTGGATGATCTGACAATCCTTGCCGCCGGGCCGGTGGCCAACGCCGGCAGCCTGCTGGCGCAAAATGGCGCGCTGGTTCTGCAGGCGGATGGAACCGTCGCCAATAGCGGCGACATCCTTGGTCAAACGGGCCTCGCGCTTGTCGCCACCGGCTATCATGGCGCGGCGCCCGCCGCACGTCTTGGCGGCCAGACGCTTTCCGTGCGGCTCGGCCAGGGCGACTTTGTCAACCTTGGCCAGGCCGTCGCCGAAAACGCCGTGGCGATCACGGCGGGCGCTTTCGACAACAGCGGAGCGGATGCGCGCATCGCCGGCGCGACGGTGCGGCTGGACCTTGGCGGAGCCGCCGCCAACAGCGGCGCCATCGCCAGCCTGGGAGCTTTCGATCTCTCCACTACGGCCCTCGTCAACAGCGGCTCCATCCTCGCCAATGGCGCCGGCGCGCTCACGCTGGGGAGCGGGGCGTTTGCCAACAACGGCGAGGCGCGCTTCGGGGGCGACCTGACGCTCGCCGCAAGCGGCTACGAAGGCGGCGCCGGCGCGCGGTTGGCTGGACGCAACCTGGCGATGACGCTGGGCGGCGCGACGGTGAACAACGGCGACATCGCTGCCGCCGGCGTGGCGAGAATTGTCGCCGCGTCGCTGGACAATCGCATGCACGGCCAGATCACGGCGGCGGCTGGCGACCTGACGCTGGCGGGCGATCTGCTGAATGCCGGCGCCATGCGGATCGGTGACTTCCTCGGCATGCAGGCCGGCGGCCAGTTCCAGAACGCCGGCAGCATCGCGGCAGTTGATATCGGCTTGCAAGCTGGCGGCGCGCTGACCAATGGCGGGCGCATCGCCGCTTCCGGCGTATTCGTGGCTAACGGGCAATCGCTCGCCAACCACGCCGGCGGGCACATCGGCGGCGGCGCCATCCGCGTTGGCGTCGCTGGGGAAGTTCAGAACAGCGGGGCGATCCGGGCCGACGATGCGCTGGTCATCCAGGCGGCGCAACTCACCAACGCCGGCCGCGCGGGGCAAAGCGCCGCCCTGGCGGGGGGGCGTCTGTCGGTGCGTCTCGACGGCCCGCTAGTCAATGGCGCCCATGCGGAGATTGTTGGCCGTGACAGCGCCGTGCTGAAGGGCACAACCGCGCAACTCGACCTTTTTGGCGTCAACGACGCCGACCAGGGCAGCTTTGTTTTCGGCGGCGATCTGGGGCTGGATCTGGGCGGCCAGGGGCTGACGGTTCCCGCAGGCAAAAGCCTTGTCGTTCCGGGTCGGCTGGCGCTGCGGCTCGGCGGCGACGTAACGGTGGCTGGCGAGATCGTTGCCGGCGATGACCTCAGCCTGATTTCGGGTGGATCGCTGGTCGTCGGCTCCGTGAGCAAACCCACCATAGACGATCTCTTCAGCCTTTGGGGCGATCCGTGGGCGAAGCAGAAACTCCGGCGGATGCTGGCCGCTTCCAGCGGCGCGCTGGAGTCGGCGGGGCAGATTTTCACCCGCGGCGACGGCGCGATCGCGGTCGCTGGCGATCTGACCAACACGGGCTCGGTTATCGAGGCGCTGGGGTCGCTTGATGTGCGGGTCGGCGGGCGCATCGCCAACGCCCGAACGCCGCAGCGTGAGAGCGAGCTCCCAGCCGTCGCCCCCAGTATGCACGCGTCCGATCCGACGAAATACGTCGATTACCGGACAGAGCACGCGGAAACCTCACCCGCCGCCGCCATTGAGGCTGGCGGCGATCTGGCGGTGGCGGCGCGGGCCATCCACAACGACGCCTCGGTGCTTCAGGCCGGCGGCGTGCTTGCGCTCCAGGCGGATGAGGTGGTCAACGCGAGCCGCCAGACCGGCGTTACCTACAATACGATCAAGGTCAAAGGCGACGAGAACATCGGCGCCAGTTTCGCCAGCGGCTGGTGGGAGGGCACGCACAAGGAAAGCACGGGCCTGCTGGCCGGCGGGGCTGGCCTCAATGCCTCGCGGGTCGGGCAACTCACCAACACCGGGACGCTCACGGGGCCGGCCGTTGTCATCGACGCCCGGGTCATCGTCAATGGCCTGACCGATCCCACGGTGACGACCCCGCCGCCCCGCCTGCCGGACGCCACGATCGACCTTGCGGCTTACGCCGGCCCTGCTGGAGCCGGGAGCGCCTTTGCAGACCAGCCCACGGCTGTGAGAGGCGCTGGCGCGTCGTTCGGCGTGGCAGTTGTCGCCCCGCATGACGGCGTCCCCACGCACAGGATGGAAAACGCCTCGGGCCCGTCGTTGCGGCGCAGCGACACGCCCCTGCACTCCACCCTGGACAGGGCCGGGCGCAGCCATATCGCCATACCCGCGCCTTCGCCAATTCACAGCCCGCCCGGCTTCCGGCAACCTGGGGCGACGCGGATCGGCAACGCGGTTTTCATGTACGCGGCGCCGCTGCCGGCGTTGTCCGAACGCAACCCGGGCTGGATTCTCGATCAGGTCGGCGATACCCGCAACCGGCTCGATTTCCGCTTCTTCGCCGATCCGACGCTGGAGCGGCGACTGATCCGGCAGGCGCTGGTCGCGCAGACCGGGCGCAGCTTCCTCGATCAGCGTTACCGCAATCCCATCCGCCAGCAGGAAGCGCTGTACGAAGGCGCCGTGGCGTTCCTGAAAGCCAACCCGGATCTCCGGCTTGGTCAGATTCT
Source organism: Camelimonas sp. ID_303_24 (assembly GCF_053543495.1). Taxonomy (NCBI): domain Bacteria; kingdom Pseudomonadati; phylum Pseudomonadota; class Alphaproteobacteria; order Hyphomicrobiales; family Chelatococcaceae; genus Camelimonas; species Camelimonas sp. ID_303_24. The sequence continues at coordinate 4,615 of NZ_JBLLJM010000016.1, read as the reverse complement.
GGGCGAGGCGCAGAGGGCGCGGCTGACGCAACCAATCCTCTGGTATGTGGAGCGCCAGATCAACGGCGCGCCGGTGCTGGCGCCGCAATTGCTGCTGCCCCCGGGGCAGCTTGCCGAATGGACGAAGAACGCGGGCGGGCAGATCAGCGCCAACGACATCTTCCTCTCGGGCGAGCGGATCGCCAATACCGGCGCGCTGCTGGCGACCGGCTCTCTCGTCATCGACGCCGGCGATTTCATCAACATGCGCCGCGTCGCCACGGTTGGCGGCGGCCCGCTGGCGCAGAACGTCCTGCAACCCGGCGGCCTGGCGATGGCCGGCGACCTCGGGATCACGACGCGGGGTGATCTCGCCAACACCGGCGGCGTGCTCAGCGCCAGCGGCCTGCTGACGCTCCGCGCCGGCGGCGATGTACTGGTCACGGCGCAGCCGGTCAGCAACAGCTTCACCTTTGCAGAAAACCGGCGGACGCTCACGGTCACGAGCACGCTCAACCAGGGCGCGCTCGTCGCCTCCGGCGCCGACATGTCGGTTCATGCCGGCGGCTCTTTCGTCGTTCTGGGTTCCGCCGTCCTCGCTGGCGGCGATGCCGGGCTCACAGCCAGCAACGGCGTTGCCATCGTTGCGGCGATGGATGAACGCGCGCATGCCGGCGCGACCGGCAAAAGCGGCCTGCTGTCCGGCTCCACGGTCACGATGTTCCACTCGGAGCAGACACAGGTCAGTTCGCTGGTTTCGGCCGGCGGCGACCTGACGGTGCTCTCCGGCGGCGATCTCACCGTCGCGGCGAGCGGGCTGACGGCCGGCTCCAGCCTTGTCGCCCATGCTGCCGGATCGGCCAGCATCGTTTCCGGGCAGGACGTGAGCACGACCGCGGCCTCGAAGAAGAAGTCCGGCGTCGGATTGTTCTTCGGCGATGGCTGGATGGACGTCTACCAGGGGAAGCAGACCACGGCGACGACCGCTGTGACGCGCAACGTCGCCGCGGCGCTGATCGCTGGCGGCGATGTTGCCGTGGGCGCGGGGCAGGACATCGCCGTCACCGGCTCCACCCTCGCCGCCGGCGGCCAGGCGACGCTCCATGCCGGCCGCGATATCGCGATTGCGTCCGGCATGGAGCGGACGTCGGCCAAGCATACGCGCAAGGTCTCGGGTTACGGCGTCGGCGTCGCCGCCGGCAATGGCGGGGTTTCGGCGTCGCAGGGCTTCCACTATGACGCCCTGCGGCAGTCGCGGGAGCAGGATGCCCCCGTCGCTTCGCGGATCCAGGGCGGCGACGGCGTCGCGGCCATTGGCGGGCGCGATGTCGCCATCACCGCCAGCGACATCGCCTCTGGCGGCAACCTGATGATCACGGCGGCCGGGGCGCTGTCACTGCTGGCCGCGATCGGGCGGGAAAGCACGGAGGAGGAGCGCGAGCAGGCCTTCGCGGGGGCCAAACTCGAGGTCAGCCAGAACGTCACCGGCGCGCTGGAGAACCTGAAAAGCGCCGCCACAACCTTCCGTTCCGGCCATGGCACAGCCGCCTATGAGGCGATTGGCATGGCGTCCGGGGTGATGCGCGGCGTCGACGCGGCGATGGCGCTAACCAACCCCTCAGTTTCCGCCAGCCTGACCGTCGGCGGGACGCACGCAACCAGCAGCCAGTCAGCCCATACCGAAACGGCGCGCCCGGCGACGCTCGCCGCCGGCGGCGGCATCAGCCTGCAATCGGGCGCCGACATGCGCCTGCAGGGCGCGCAGGCCGGGGCTGGCCGCACGCTGGCTCTCAACGCTGGCCGCGATCTGACCATCGAGAGCGCTGCCGCCGGCTTCGGCTCGTCGCAATCCTCCAGCGCCGCCAGTTTTGGTGCGGGCGTTGGCGTCAGCGTCGGGCTCAGGTCGGCGACCGCCGGCGTTACCGCCAACGCCGCCGTTTCGCGGTCGAAGGCGGAGGGGGAGGGCGTCAGCCATCTCAACGCCCGCCTGAACGCCGCCGGGGAGATCGTCATCGCCTCTGCGCGCGACGCAACGGTGGCCGGCGCGGTGGTCGCCGCGCCACAAATCTCCCTCGACATCGGCCGTAACCTGACCGTCGCCTCCCGCCAGGACACCGGCCGGGGCAAAAGCAGCTCCGCCAGCATCGGCGGCAGCATCACGGTGGGCGCGGGAACGTCCCCGGTCTCCGGTTCGCTGTCGATCGGCGGCGGCCAGGGCTCCTCGGACAAGGCCTGGGTCAGCGAGCAGACGGCGATCATCGCCGGCGAGGCCCTCGGCATCCGCACGCAGGGCCACACCCACGTCGACGGCGCCGTGGTCGCGGCGCGGAACGGCAATCTCAGCCTCGACACCGGCACGCTCGCCGTCACCAACATCCGCGACCACGATACGGCGACCTCGCGCAACGCCACCGTCGGACTGAACTGGAGCCAGGACCGCAGCGGCAAATCGCAGGCCATGACCCCAGCGGGCGCGCCAACCGGCGCCGCGCTCTCCGGCGCGATCGCCAACCGCGACCGCGAACAGATAAATCGCGGCACGATCGGCGCGGGCGAGATCACCATCCGCGACCCCGCCCACCAGAACCAGGCCATCGCCGTCATCAACCGCGACCTGACGCGGGCGCAGAAGATCACGAAGGACGAAAGCTCCGGGGTGGAGTTCTATGCCTCGGATTCTTCGGTGCGGGAGATTGCCAGCGGTCTTTCAATGATCCGCGCCGGCATGGAGGCGCTTGGGCAGCAGGCGGAACAGGCGCTCGCGAAGCTTCCGGCGACGGTGAGGCAACTTGTCGGCGATTCCGCCACACGCATTGATGCCCATGACAGGACGCTCCAGGGCGTCGCCGATGCCATGGTCGATGATCTTGTCGCGCGTGGCGAGATCCCCAAAGACAAACGGGAAGCCGTGCGCAAGGTAGCCCGGCGGGCGATGGCCAACCCGGATGACCCGGCCATCGCGGCCTGCGGCCAGCACGGTTTCAATCTACGCGGGCTGGTTGCTTCCCCTGCTCATGCAAGCGCGGGCGCCATTGGCCCCGCGTGCGGCGGGCTCTCGCCACAGCTTGGCCAGCTTGCCCGCGGCATCGGCGTTCAGGCAGTTGCCGCCGTGGTTACAACGGCGACAAGCGCCGGGGCCGCCGGCGTGGTGGGCGCCGCCGTTCTGTTTGTGGCGCTGGTGGTCCCGACCAATTCGGACCAGAGTGACAGCGCATCTGGCGACGCGGTTGACGGTTCACGCGTCACGCTGACCGGCATGAGTTCGGAAAGCACGCGGGAGATGCGCGTGCTTTCCGCTGATGACACGGAACTGCGCATCACGTTCATCCGTGGCCCAGACGGAGCCAACATCCTGGCGGGCGGAACGTCACGGGAGACAGACGGGACTGTCCGGGATCTCCGGGTCAGCGAGATCCGGAACCTGGCCAGCTATTACGCCTCCGCCGTCGGCGCGACAGTTGTGGCTAACGACGCCCACGATACAACCCGTGCCCGCGTCGGCCACAACGGTGGCCCGCCGCTGGATGATGCGGCGGATCAAGACAATACCCCGCCCGATCCAAAGGGCGGCAAACCCCTCGCTGTCCTGCCTGTCGCCGGCCATGATGCTGATCACGAAGTCGTGTACGACGCCACTGCAAAAGGCAATATTCTTGCGTGGTATGGGCCGTTGAACAGGGGGCCGCTGCCCATTGATGTTGCGAACACATTTCGGGGGGCATTACAATGAGGTAGTAACCTCCGAGGTCACAATGCTTTATCGCGCAATAGGCGACAATGGCTACCCGGCGGGTGGGTTCTGGACTAGAACTGAGCCAAGAGGGCCACTGCAGTCTGTAATAGACAGCGCACTTGACCAAAATTGGGGGAACACCGCAACTCGGATAGTTCGAATGGAAGTACCAGCTGGAACAACGATATTTGAAGGGGTGGCAGATCCTCAGCGTGGGCTTGTTGGAGGAGGTAGCCAGACTTACTTCGATATGAGCGTTAATCCGCTAAGGAAAGAATGGATTAAACATTGACAGACTGTCTATGAGAAGAAATCAGTGCTTTTCATACGCTCGGCGAATTTGGTCATTTTGTGAATTGGGTGGAGCTGCAGAAAGAACAGGGAGTGTGTGAAGAAATATTTACGAAAAATATATCCGGATATTGTCGTAAATTTAGATGCAAGAAGAACGGGACAGTATGGATATTGCGACTTCCAGATCCAGGATATTTTTCCGGATCGTGGAGAATTGATTGTTGATCCGGTATTATGCGTAAATTTAGAGCTTGGCTTGTTCAAAATCAGAAGGCAAGGGTGGCTGCGAGCCATGCCGCCTAGAACCTGTTTTGGAGCTTATGAATGGGCGTTTCTTAGGTTGGAAACCCATACAATTGTCTGAATTTGTTTCCATATTCACCAACCGAATTGGTTTGTTGGAGGTGCATGGAGATGAAAGGGCGCTTGTTCTGGCTCTCTGATGCGGCATGGGACGCCATTGAACCTCATCTCCCGCATGGGCAGGCCGGGAAGCCACGGGTGGATGATCGCCGTGTGATCTCCGGCATTCTGCACGTCCTGAAGACCGGCTGCCGCTGGCGCGATGTGCCGGCGGAATACGGTCCGTCCACCACGATCTACAACCGC